>CALGNW010000159.1 GCA_937958345.1 uncultured Neomegalonema sp.
CTATTTTTAAGGCCCATGACTTGATAAACCCTAAATGGCGCAGGATACCTCTCACGTATTGCGTACAACCATAGGAATTCAGGAGCTTAAGCAAATGCAACGAAGATTGGAGGCAACGCGCCGGTTTCTCACGATCGCCGCAGCAGTGCTTTTTATCGCGCTCGGCTTCTGGTTGATTTTCGATCCGCTCGCCGTCGAAAGCATGTATCCGATTAGCCTGAACGAACCGATGGCGATTTCGGAGATCCGGGCGGTTTTCGGTGGTATGATGCTCGGCGTTGGCGCCGCTGTCCTGGCACTGGACTTAATTTTCAAGCGGGCGCGCGAGGCCGCAATGGTTCTGGCAATGATCACGGCAGGTCTCGTCGTTGCCCGTGTTGTGGGGTTCGCTTACGAAGGTTCGCCCAGCGGCGTCGTCTTGAACGAAGTTATTTTTGAGGTGGTTTTGCTCGGTGCCCTCGTTGTCACCGGCGCGTTCCGGCGGGAAAGGTTAAGATGAGAAATGCCATTGCCTTGCTACAGAACCGCAAACTTCGGCGTATTTGCGCCACGACCGGATGCCCCTTAGCAATGCACTTCCCTGCCGACAATCTTGATGGATAGTCAGCCGGACATCATCTTTAAGGTATGGGGATCGAGAGGATCGATCTTTGCCGGCGGCCCTGAACGCAGCATCTTCGGCGGTGATACAACATGCTTCTCGATTGAGACGGACGGCCGCTTTCTTGTTGTCGATGCCGGTTCGGGATTGAGGGCGCTTGGTCATCAGCTGATGACCAGACCAGAGGGACCGCCAGCCGAAATTGACCTGCTACTGACCCACCTGCACATTGATCATATCTGCGGACTGCCTTTTTTCGCTCCGCTGATTTCCGGCAAAACGATCGTCAGACTTTGGAATTCTGTTTACCCTGATCCCGAAACGCTGCGAGATGCGCTTTCCCGCGGGCTGGCCCCACCGATCTTTCCCGTCGATACGACAGTCTGGAATTCACTCGAAATTCGCGTGCCCGAGGCCGGGGCACGGGTGGCGTTGGGGCCTGACAGCATGGCACGGGCTTTTCCGTTGAACCATCCTGATGGTGCGTGCGGATGGCGCGTCAATTCTTCAGGACGGGTTGTTGTTGTTGCCTCGGACCACGAACACGGTAACCCCTCGATTGACGCACAAGTCGCTTATTATTCGCGTTTCTCGGATCTCATGGTTTGGGATGCATCCTACACTGAGGAAGAATTGCAAAACCGGCGCGGGTGGGGACATTCGACATGGCAGCAAGGACTGAAAGTCGGCGAAAAGGTCGGCGTGAATCGCATGCTGATGACCCATCACCTTCCCGAACGAACGGATGACGAACTGACCGACATGGAGCGCGCCGCCCAGGCCCTCGCGCACCGCACATTGTTTGCACGCGAAGGCTTGGTGATATCGCTTTGATGTCAAGCCGCGCGCATGTCCTCGCCGCCAACCTTTGCCAACAACGCAGCATTCCCGCCGGCCGCCGTTGTGTCGACGCAGACTGCGCGTTCATGCGCGTAGGAGGCAGGCGCAATCACTTCGGTTATCATCGGTAGAATTGCACCGTCGCGGCGCGAGAGCGCGCGCCGCATGGCGGCAAGATCGTTTCCGCCCGCGACGGCCACACAATCGACTGCAAGCTCCGCCAAAGCATCCGGTGCTAACAAACCGTCAAAAGCAAGGACCGGCAGACTTGCATCAATTAGCGGAGCAAGAGCTTTTCGAACCGCCGGCGCAATCGCGACAACTGCATTTCCGGTCGCCAATGCCTGAACCGCCTGAGCCAATGCAATCGACGCGCCCGGTCCCAGACAAAGCGTAACGCCCTTGGCAGCGAGGCTCAGCCGGTTCGACTCGCCCGTAGGTCCCGGCAAATCAACCGGGCCTTGTTCAAGCGCCGCTGCGGCGGCCATTGCCTCTGCCGAGGCTCCCCGCAAGGTGCGTCGCAATACACCGATCCGATCCGGACGCGCCGACCATTCAGTATGATTCAGGGCGGCAATCGACTTTTTCAAGCCGGCAACATCAACCAGCGCGCCATCCGCGTCAGGCAGTTCCACGACTGCTGACTTCCTGAAGCGCGATAGGTAATGAGGGCCGCCTGCCTTGGGGCCTGTCCCCGAAAAACCCTCGCCACCGAAGGGCTGTGATCCGACAACTGCACCAATCTGGTTACGATTGATGTACATATTGCCCGTCGCAGCGCGGTCTATTACCTGCTGAACGCGCGCATCAATCCGCGTGTGCAGCCCGAATGTCAGGCCGTAGCCGCGTGCATTAATTTCATCGACGACTTTGTCAATCTCATGCGCGTCAAATCGGGCGATATGGAGGATCGGTCCGAAAATCTCGCGATCCATATCGGCGATGCCCTGCACGCGAAAACAATGAGGCGCAACAAAGTTGCCAGAGGCTGGTGCAGCCAGTTGTTTGAGCAAACGGCCCTCGCCCTCCATTTTTTCGCAATACGCGTCGATGGCCGCGCGCGCCTCGGCGTCAATCACCGGAGCAACGTCCGTGGCGATGTTGAGCGGGTCGCCAACGTGCAGTGCGTCCATCGCCCCGTAGAGCATATCCAACAGGCGCTCCTCGACATCACGCTGGACATAGAGAATACGCAGCGCAGAACAACGTTGCCCCGCACTTTGAAATGCAGAGGCGACGATGTCGCGCACAGCTTGTTCGGGCAGGGCAGTCGAATCTACGATCATTGCGTTCAGTCCGCCGGTTTCGGCGATCAGCATTGCGTCGGGTGCAGCGGTCGCTGCCAACTGTCGATCAATGATCTTGGCGACTTCGGTCGAGCCGGTGAAACACACTCCGGCAATGCGGGAATCTGCGGTCAGGGCCGCACCCACTGTCTCACCCGCACCCGCCAACAGACACAGCACGTCCTGCGGAACGCCCGCCTCGTGCATTAATGAAATCGCCTTGCGAGCCATAAGCGGCGTTTGCTCGGCGGGCTTCGACATAACAGCGTTACCGGTCACCAGCGCAGCGGCAATCTGTCCGGTAAAAATGGCCAAAGGAAAATTCCACGGCGAAATACACACAATCACCCCCCGCGCGTGCGTGTCTTTTTCCGCCCTCTCGGCTTCTACCGCATAGTAGCGCAGGAAATCGACGGCTTCGCGCAATTCCGCGACGCAATCCAGCAGTGTTTTTCCTGCTTCGCGCGCCGCGAGGGCGAACAACTCGCCAAAGTCGCGCTCGTACAGGTCAGCGATCCTGTTAAGGATCGCGGCACGCCGGGCGACCGGCAGTGCAGACCAGTCAGGCTGCGCGGCAATTGCTTTTCCGACCGCAACTCCGGCACGCTCCGGCGTCGCCGGTTCGATATGGCCGACGATTTCATCGGGATGCGCCGGATTCAGGATCGCGAGGCCTGTCTCTCCCCACTTATGTGGCGCAAGAAACGGCGCACGCGCCGCTTCGATTGCCGCGACATCCTTCGGATCGGTTATATCCCAACCACGCGAATTCCGGCGGCGCGGAAAAATATCGGAGGGTAAATCAATGGCATGGCGGGTGTGCGCAGCCTGTGCCAGCATCACTTCCAGCGGGTCCCGTGCGATTGTTTCCGGCGAGACGTCTTCGTCTACGATCTGATTCACGAAGGACGAATTAGCCCCGTTTTCCAACAACCTGCGCACCAGATACGCCAGCAAGTCGCGATGCGCCCCGACCGGAGCATAGATGCGACAGCGGGTTCCGGCAGCGCTCATAACCTGTTTATGGAGCGACTCGCCCATACCGTGAAGGCGCTGAAACTCGAAATCGCCGACACGCCCATCGGCCATATGCAAGACCGCAGCAACTGTGTGCGCGTTGTGCGTGGCAAATTGCGGATAGATACGGTCAGTCATCCCGAGCAACTTACGGGCGCAGCCCATATAGCTGATGTCGGTGTGCTGCTTGCTCGTGAATACCGGAAATCCGTCCAGACCGAGAACCTGAGCACGTTTGATCTCGGTATCCCAATAGGCCCCCTTGACCAGCCGCACCATGATCCGTCGATCAAGACGTGTCGCCAAAGCGTTCAACCAGTCAATCACATGGGCTGCACGCGGGCCGTAGGCCTGCACAACAACACCAAAACCGTCCCACCCCGCGAGCGAAACGTCGGAGAGAACCGCCTCGATCACGTCAAGCGAAAGATCCAGCCGGTCCGCTTCTTCGGCGTCGATGTTGAACCCCAGCTTTGCATCTTTGGCCGCGCGGGCAAGTTGTAGTGTCCGCGCTACCAAAATCGGCAGCATCGTCTCGCGTTGCCCGAACTCATAGCGCGGATGCAAAGCGGACAGCTTAACCGAGATACCGGGGTTTTCGCGAATATCGTCGCTTTGCGCACGGGTCGAGATCGACGCTATGGCCTGACTATATGCGCCGTGATACCGGCGTGCGTCCTCGTCGGTTCGCGCCGCCTCGCCGAGCATATCGTATGAGAATGTATGGCCGCCTGCCCGCGCCTGCGTGCCGTTTTCCATCGCCTCTTCGATGGTCCGGCCCAGCACGAACTGCGCCCCCATCTCGCGCATTGCACGTCCGACCGCGATACGGACGACAGGCTCGCCAAGGCGGCGCACCACGCCGCGCAACGCCCCGACAACACCGGGATTATCGCTTTCATCAATCACGCGCCCTGTCAGCATCAACGCCCATGTCGACGCATTGACGAGGGTCGAGTCAGAGTGGCCCAGATGGGTACTCCAGTCATGCGGCGCTATTTTATCCTGTATGAGATCATCAATGGTTTCAGCATCGGGAACACGCAGCATCGCTTCGGCAAGACACATCAACGCAACGCCCTCGCTGGTCGACAATCCATATTCACCGAGAAACACTTCCATCATACCCGGATCGGACGCGCCCCGTACTTTACGAACCAGATCAGCGCCATGCGCGGAAATCGCGGCACGATCAGAAGCCGAAAGCGCGGCTAGTTTCACCAGCCGGTCAAGAGCATCTGCCTCATCAGCGAGTGTGTCAGCGCGCAATTGCGAGCGGATATCGTCCAGCATAGCGTCCTCCGATGTTTATGGGGGACGATACCGCATCTAACAGCAGAGCGCCGGACCGAATTTTCATTGTTTGGCAGGATAATTGACTATATTTCGATCATATTGGCACTCAATAGACGGGCATATATGTCCTCGGCAGCACAAATGGATCGCATCGACCGGAAAATTCTCGCGATCCTCGCGCGCGATGCCCAGATTTCGATGACAGCCCTGAGCAAAGAAGTCGGTTTGAGTAAGTCGCCAACCCTCACGCGGGTAAGACGGCTCGAGCGGGACGGCATAATCACGGGTTATCGGGCGCAGCTAAGCCCCGAAAAGATGGGCCTTTCGCATGTTGCCTTTGTGCAGGTGACGCTCGACAATACAAAAAGTGATGCGCTTCAGGCCTTTAATGCTGCGGTTATGCGCCATTCCGAAATAGAGGGCGCGCATATGATTGCGGGCGGCTTTGACTATTTGTTGAAAGTCAGAACATCGGATATCGCAGCCTATCGCAAGACCTTGGGCGAGACGATTGCCGCGCTGCCCCATGTCTCGCAAACATCAACCTTCATCACGATGGAGACGGTGAAAGAAGGCTAAGGTTTGTGCTGTAGCCTGCAACTTCCCATATCGGTTGGCAGCATATGCGCCGCGAACCGGCAGCGCGCCCGTAAGCGCGGAAAACAGTGAGAACGAGATGAGCAAGCCCAAAGTAATCGTCGTCGATACCCGTAATGCCACTGACTACGAACGCGATCAGATCATCGAGATCGCGGAATGGAAAGGCAAAGCGCCGAGTACAGCGGCGAAATGGCTGGGCCGCGCCGCTGCGCCGCTCGACAAGGCGGTCCGGGCGGCTTTCTCGGAAGACACCATCGAATCCGCTTTGTCCGAAGCAAACAAGCTGGCCGGTAAGACATTGCGCGAAGACGCCGAAGCACCTCTGCCTGCCGACCTCAAGGCCGCTGATGCTCTGGCAACCTCATCGCGCAAATGGGCCGTGGGAATGGCCGGCGCCAGCGGGGCCAGTGCCGGAGCGACCGGCATCATCGGGCTGGCCCTGGATATTCCGTTTACCATAACGATGGCATTGCGCTCGATCCGCCGCATCGGTGCAGCCTATGGCTATCAGTCCGAAGCCGAGGCGGCGTTTGCCATGCGTGTGCTATCGGCAGCCGCCTCAAATACCGCATCCGAAAAGGATGCCGCATTGCAGTCACTTGAAGAGGATTACGAGGGCGAGATTTCTAACGCCGCCGCCTCTCGCGGCATGTTTGCCAAGGAGGGCGCAGTGTTTGCGACGCGCGGTCTGGCTGCTGCTCTCGCGCGCAATCTCGCAGGCCGAAAGGCGGCACAGGCCATTCCGATTGTCGGGGCTGCCATCGGCGCGGCGGCTTCCGCATCGTTTCTGGACGACGTTTGCACGGCAGCGCAGCGCATCTATCAGGAACGGTTCTTGCGCGATCGGGAAATCCTGGAGGAGAAAATCGCCTAGCCCCGGCACCAACTGTTTGACACAGTAAATCTATTGCAGTGCGGAAAAGCGTTTCATCCCGCGGCATCATCCCCTAAAGACACGACTTCCGAGACCTTTTTCGAGACTGGGGAGTCCGTCATGGGCTATCGCATCGTTGTTGCCGGAGCCACCGGAAATGTGGGCCGCGAATTGTTGAACATCCTCGCCGAGCGGGAGTTTCCCATCGACGACATCGCTGTGCTGGCCTCGCGCCGTTCGCAGGGCACAGAAGTGTACATGGGCGATACAGAGCTCAAGTGTCAGGACATAGAGCAATTCGATTGGGCTGGTTGGGATATGGCCCTGTTCGCCATCGGCTCGGATGCGACGAAAATCTACGCGCCCATCGCCGCGAAAGCGGGCTGCGTGGTCATCGATAACTCATCGCTTTATCGCTATGACCCTCAGATTCCGCTGATCGTGCCCGAGGTTAATCCCGATGCGATCGAGCACTATAAAAACAAGAATATCATCGCCAATCCGAACTGTTCGACGGCACAGATGGTTGTCGCATTGAAGCCTCTGCATGACCGCGCCACAATCAAGCGTGTCGTCGTCTCGACCTACCAGTCGGTCTCCGGCAGCGGCAAAGAGGCAATGGACGAGCTGTGGAACCAGACCAAGGGCATGTACGTTCCGGGGCAGGAGGTTGCACCGAAAAAGTTCACCAAACAGATCGCCTACAACGTCATTCCGCACATCGACGTTTTCATGGAAGACGGGTCGACGAAAGAAGAGTGGAAGATGGTCGCGGAGACCAAAAAGATCGTCGATAAAAAGATTAAGGTAACGGCAACATGCGTCCGCGTGCCAGTTTTTGTCGGCCATTCGGAAGCTATCAACATCGAGTTTGAAGACCCGCTTTCGGCAGACGAGGCGCGCGATATCCTGCGCGAAGCCCCCGGTATCATGGTAGTCGATAAACACGAGGACGGCGGCTATATCACACCGGTCGAATGCGTTGGTGAGTACGCGACTTACATCAGCCGGATCCGCGAAGATTCGACTCTCGACAACGGCCTCAGCCTCTGGTGCGTCAGTGACAACCTGAGGAAAGGGGCCGCCCTGAACGCGGTGCAGATCGCCGAATTGTTGGGACGGCGCATTCTGAAGAAGGGCTAAGCCTCGGGGGCACGCTTATGGCTGCGCTGCGGTCGTTCATTTTCAACATCTGCTTCTACAGCTTCACGCTTTTTTGCGCTGCCGGAGCGGTGTTGACATCGCTCGTGTTCGGGACGCGTGCGATGCAGGCAATGTTCCGGCTGTGGTGCAACGGGACGATGCTTCTCGTTCGCCGGGTGCTCGGTGCGACCGTCGAAATCCGAGGGCGCGAGCATATCGGACCCGATACCGCCCTCATTGTCTCCAAGCATCAAAGCGAAATGGACATTGCCGTGATGGGAACAATTTTCCCCAACTACGGCGCGATTGCGATGCAAGAGCTGGACAATTACCCGCTCGTCGGGCGGATCATCACACAGCTTGGCCACATCAAAGTAAAAGTCGAAGGCCCGCGCCAGAACCAGTTGCCTCAGGTTCTGGAGGGCGCACGGCGGGTCCGCAGCGAGGGACGGCCCATCCTGATCTATCCCGAGGGCACATTGATGCGCCCCGGCAAGAAAACACGTTATCGCGCCGGCGCGTGGCATATCTATAATGAGTTGGGTGTTGCCGCCGTTCCGGTTGCGAAAAGTCTTTCTCTGGCGTGGCCCCGCCGGGACTGGCGCAAGTTTCCTGTGCGCTGCGCAATCGAGTTTCTGGAACCGATCCCCCCGGGCCTCGGCAAACAGGATTTCATGCAGTTGATCGAGCAGCGCATCGAAACCGGCTCGAATGCGCTCATCCGCGAGATGGCATCGGATGAGCAGTTGATCGGAATAACATTTGACTACGAAGTTCAAGACGGAGGCCGGTCCAGCGGGAGCCATGTCGATTCAGCCGAAGATAAAGGCCACGAAAACTGAAAAACGCGCAGAAGTTCAAGCAACCCATAAATAAAAGTCACAGAAAATTTTAATTGCATTGCCTGATAACAATAAAGGAACATGCCGGACGGCGAACGCTATATTAAATACATTTTCCTAGACTTCCCTTTAATGCGATTGACCGTATTCAGGGGGAGTACAATGGTTAGCCGAACGGGACATAATTACGAAATTTACCCGGCAGCGAACGAAATAATCGACGAAATCAGCATCCTCTATTTGGATGATGACGCGCTCGATCACAAATTAATGTCAATGATCCTGCGCAGACCGCAAGACGGGGCGCCGCAGTACAAATTGTCCTGCGTTGCCGAAATTGACGCTGCACGCGAGGCATTGCGCGAAGACGCGTTTGATATCTTTGTGCTCGATAACCGGATGCCGCGCTCACCGAATTTTCATGCGACACTGGCCAAGATCGGTGCGATCAATCCTTCAACGAAAATTGTGGTCGTCTCGTCCGAGATCGAAAGCGACGAATTTCGCAACTGCACCAACTTGCACCGCAAGCCCGACGCCGTGATCGAAAAATCGAACCTGAGCAAAAGCATCAAGTCGGGATTTCTGGTCGATCTACTCACCTGATGAACGCAGTTTTCCCGGTGACGGCATGCCGAAGGGCATTCTCAACCGGATTGCGCACAATCGCACCCGGCAATGATCATCGGGGTATCGCGGTTGCCGATGTCCTGCGCAGGGATCTGAAACGGGCATGGACTTCCGGCGTCCGCCACGCCAGTTTGTAAAATAGAATATTTTACAAACGACTCGTTCCGGGGGACCATCGATGACCGCTACCCTTCCAGCGCGTGGGCGCATCTATAACAACATCACCGAGATGACCGGCGGTACGCCGCTAGTGCGCCTTTCGAAAATCGCAAAAGCCCATGACGTCAATGCCGAGATCCTGGCAAAGCTTGAATTCTACAACCCCCTCGCCAGCGTCAAAGACCGTATCGGCGTGTCGATGATCGACGCGCTCGAGGCGTCCGGCGATCTCAAGCCGGGTGGTTCGGTCATCGAGCCGACATCAGGAAATACAGGCGTCGGCCTCGCCTTTGTCTGCGCGGCGCGGGGTTATCCGTTGACGCTGTGCATGCCGGAAAGCATGTCCATCGAACGCCGCAAGATGCTGGCACTGCTCGGCGCCAAGCTGGAATTGACTCCTAAAGAAAAGGGGATGAAGGGCGCGATTGCACGGGCCGAGGAACTGCTGGCTGAAACGCCCGGTGCGATCATTCCGCAGCAGTTCCAGAATCCGGCAAACCCGGCAGTGCATACCCGCTCGACCGCGCTCGAAATCCTCGAGGACACCGGCGGCAAGTTCGATGCGCTGGTGGCCGGCGTCGGAACAGGCGGCACGATCACCGGCTGCGCCAGCGTCTTCAAAGAAAAGGGCCACGGTGCCGACATCATTGCCGTAGAGCCGGAGGACAGCCCTGTTATTTCCGGCGGTGATCCCGGACCGCATATGATTCAGGGCATCGGTGCGGGCTTTATCCCCGGCAACCTTGATACATCCCTGCTGACGCGCACCGTGACCATCGGCAACGGGACGTCGCTGGAGGTTGCCCGCGAGGTCGCGCGCCTTGAGGGTATCCCTGTTGGCATTTCGTCCGGGGCGGCAATCGCTGCGGCACTCGAAGTCGGGGCCGAAGATGCGATGAAGGGCAAGACCATCGTCGTCATCATCCCGAGCTTTGCAGAGCGGTATCTGTCAACCGCGCTATTCGAAGGAATGGGTTGATCCCGAGAGCGGGGGCCGCGTGAACGACACCGACCTTGAACGTTATGCCCGCCATCTGATCCTGCGTGAGATCGGCGGGCCGGGGCAGGCAAAACTACGCAAAGCCCGCGTGCTCAGTATCGGTGCAGGCGGGCTTGGCTCTCCGCTGTTGCTGTATTTGGCGGCGGCGGGCGTGGGAACACTCGGGATTGCCGATGACGATGCGGTTTCCCTGTCGAACCTGCAAAGGCAGGTGCTGTTCAAGACTCAAAGCGTTGGCGGAACCAAAGTCGATGCCGCAAAGAACGCGCTCGTCGCGCTCAATGACGGGGTTAGCGTCGAGACGCATGCCCGCCGGATTGACAGCGGCAATGCCGAAGAAATTCTCGGCGGTTACGATCTGGTCTGCGACGGCTCGGACAATTTCGATACGCGCTATCTGATCAATCAAACCTGCGTTCGTCTCGGTCTGCCGCTGGTTGCCGGAGCCATCGGCCAGTGGGACGGGCAATTATCCGTCTACGCACCCCATCAGGGCGCGCCCTGTTACGCCTGCGTTTTCCCCGAGCGGCCCGAGGCAGACGCCGCCGCCACCTGCGCCGAGGCAGGCGTTGTCGGCGCCCTGCCCGGCATTGTCGGGTCGATGATGGCAATGGAGGTCATCAAGCACATCACCGGCGCGGGCGAGACACTGTCGGGCCGCCTATGGCTCTACGATGCGCTCTACGCCGAGGCGCGGACCCTAAAAATCGCAAAGCGCGACGATTGCGGGGTCTGCGGCCAGACTGCCCCGGCCATCTGACCCGCTACAATCCTGCGCCATTCACACCGCCGCGAATCATCTTCGCGGCAGCGGCGTCAGCTTCAGGTCGTTTCGTCTTCTTCGACATCGCCTTTCGGCAGGTTGAACAGCTCGTCCGCCGTAAATTCTTTCGGCGCTTCCTCTTCAGCCGGTGCTTCAAAGGCGAGCGAGTCCTCGGTACTCAGCAATGCACCCTCCGCCGGGGCGGCGGTCTCGGTAATACCGGCTTTCTTCGCCGCCTTTTTCACCGCCTCGTCCAGTTCCATCTGGCGGCACATGCCCAGCGCGACGGGATCAATCGGCTGAATCTGCGAGATATTCCAGTGTGACTTATCACGGATCGACTGGATCGTCGGCTTTGTGGTCCCGACCAGCTTGCTGATCTGAGCATCGCTCAATTCGGGGTGATTGCGCACCAACCATGCGATTGCGGCAGGGCGCTCCTGCCTTTTCGACAGGGGCGTATAGCGCGGGGCTTTGCGTTTTTGCGGCGGCAGAGCCTTGCGCTCGACAAGGCGCAGGCGTTTTTTCGGATCGGCCTCGCATTCCTCAATGCTGCCGCGCGTCAACTCACCCGCAGCAACAGGATCGCGGCCCTTCATACCGACAGCAACCTCGCCATCCGCAATACCGGACACCTCCAGAGGATGCATTTCGACGAAGGCTGCAATCTGATCGAAAGTCAGCGATGTGTTATCGACCAGCCAAACGGCAACAGCTTTGGGCATCAGGGGTTGCGGCATCGGATCACTCTTCGTTAGGACAGGCAGGAGCGGGCGCGCCCCTTCAGAGCGCGTCCACCGGGACCTGAAATTTCCGGGAACTGCATTGATATAAGGCTGAATGGTCGGTTTTGCCAAGCCCCCCGTTCGCAATGAGGAGATGACATGAACCGCAATAGAATACTTGGCGGGATCGCCACTCTTGCTGTCGGCGCATTTCTGGCGTGGCAAAACGGGACGCTGGACCAGTTCATCGGACAGCAGATGGGCGGCCAAGGCAGTGCATTTACCAACGATGCACCCTCATCCCAGCGCCAGCAAAGCAATAACCGCGGCGCGCAATCGGCCACGGGAGATTTCGATTTCTACGTTCTCGCCATGTCGTGGTCACCGACATTTTGCGAGGACGACACCCGAAATTCGGACCAGTGCAGCGGGCGGCGGCCCTACGGTTTTGTCGCGCATGGTCTATGGCCGCAAAACGAACAGGGCTGGCCCGAAAACTGTAACGTCAGCGCCCGCGTGCCGGACCGCACCGTCAGCGAGATGCTGCCGATTATGCCCGCAAAAGGCCTGATCTTTCACCAGTGGAAAAAGCACGGCACATGCTCGGGCCTGCAACCGGATGCCTATTTCGATACCGTGAAGGACGCATTTCAGACCGTGAAAATTCCGACGGCTTTTGACGGCCTCTCGCGCACAATTACGGTCAAACCGCGTGTCATCGAAGAGGCGTTTATCGAGGTCAATCCCGGCCTGACCGACAAAATGATCTCTATCTCCTGCAACCGGAAACGCCTGCGCGAAGTCCGTGTCTGCTTTGACAAGGATCTGAACTTCCGCCAGTGCAGCAAAGAGGTACAGCGCGAGTGCCGTGACAATGCGGTACGGATGCCGCCTGTACGTGGGTAAGGGGCGACGGCGCAGCCGGAGAAACGATCCGATGGATCGTTTCTAGCCACGAACGCGCGAAGCCACGCGAGCGCCGGGCTGCCAAGCAAAAAAGCCCCGCAGTAATATGCGGGGCCGTAAATTCATCTGACATGTCGCTGCGGCTTGGAACGTCTCGTATTTAAGTTGAATCAACCTGAACACAGCAAACTCTAGAAAGTTCTCGCTTACCGCCGCACCTGCTCGGCAAGATGCTGCAGGGCCGATACAAACGGCTCGCGCACTTCTGTCGGCAGCGAGTCGAGCATCCGGCGTTCGGCTTCAACCACCTTCGGGGTCACCGCCTCCAATGCGCGTTGTCCTTCCGGTGTGATTGTCACCGAGTTCGCGCGCTGATCCTCTTCGGTGCGACGCGATGCAATAAGCCCGCGCTTCCCGAGCCGCGAGAGCATGTCCGCCAGCGTCGAACGGTCAATGCCGGTACGGCGCACCAGTTCGGACTGCGTTACGCCCTCGTTCTGGCGTAACGTCAGCAAAACCGCGAATTGACGGGGCGTCAGACCGTATGCACGCAATGCCTGCGCCGTCATATCCGCAGCGCGCTGCTGGGCGCGATGCAGCAGATGCCCCGGCGATCCATCCAGTGAGAAAACACCTTTCCCTTCGGCATTTTGCGCTGGATCTTTCTCGAACATGAGGCGGCTCCCATTCACCCATCCTCCCCTAAGGACAGGTCTCATGTTTCACTTTAATACGGTTGTGCCACAAAGGCGAGCGAATATGTGCCGTATGCGGCGAAAGAGTTAACGAATTTTACGATAATGCACCTGCCACGGGTTGGCGGACCTGCGCATCAACCGACCGCCCTACCGCTTGCGCCCGCGTGTCTTCAGCCAGATCCTGACAAAAACCACGCCCGCGAAACCCAGCACCAGCGCGCCCACTGCGGCGGTAATTCCGTATGCCAGAGCCTCGCTCAAACCGGATCAGCTCAGTGTCGGGAAATAATCTTCGCATTCGCCGTCGCGGTAAACGTCGGCGGTGCAGCAATGAAGGCCGCCACCAAACGCATAGGCGTCGCGCAGATCGACGGGCACGACTTCGATGCCCAGCTTATCAAGCTGATCACACTGATAAACTTCCGATTTTTCAACACAAACCGTCTTAGGGTCCAGCACCAGAACGTTCATCGACAGCCAAACCGACGAATAGCAAAGCGGCGGAGGCTGGTTGTGCGCGGGCTGCGCCGCATCGACGATCTCCCACCCATTCGCCTCGAACATATCACGCTGGTCCTGCGGCAGACGGCGGTGCGGATTGTTCAGGATCAGGCCGGGGCGGATCGGCGTAAAGGTCGCGTCGATGTGAATCGGATACGGATCACCCGGAAAGTTCACAGTGTGCACCCGGTGCTCGGGGAAATGGCGTTTCAGCCAGTCTATCCCCTTCAGGTTCGTCGTAAAGCCGTGCTGAACCACCAGATCCCTGCCGAAACGCAGAACGTCCGCCGCGTCAAACAGCGGTTCCTCCTCGGTTGTGACAAAGAACTTTTCGGCGGCCCATTCCAGTCGCTTTGCCTCACCGATCTTTTCGGACAGATAGTCGGGGTGATAATCGGCATCGGTCAGGCGCGGCTTGGGCGCAGCCTCGTGCCGCATTTTCGGGTCTTCATTATAGTATTGCTGCAAAAGCGGGCGATAGCAGAGGTATTCGAACCACCGGCAGCGATAGCTCATGGTCGCCTCGAGCATTTCGCGCCCGACGGTCAGCAGGACATCACGGGGCGGCATGCACCCGAAATTGGACTCGGTTTTCCAATCGGGCGTTTCGGCGGGCAGGGAAAAATCAAACGGAGACGGGCGGTCCACACGAACGCCGCGTTTTTGCAGCATCGACGCAAAGTTATCGAGCAGCTCGTTGGCCTTGTCGATGCTCTCCTGCGGGCGGCGGCCCCACTGGCCGCGCATGTCCGAATCTTCGGGAACCTTGGCATCCAGTGCGGGTTCGGGGGGCGGAATATGACCGTCATCGGCCTTACCGACGATGACGTGTCGAAGAGTGTCCCACTCGTTCCAGCTTTTGACTTCTGTTTTATCCGCTGACCAGACCATGCGCCCTACTCCCTGAACCTTCGCTCGGGATAGAGCCTAGGCCCGCGCAAAAGTTCAAGTCGGCATTCGACCCTTTGACCCCTCAAAAACGACGCCGCGCGTCTTTTCGGGCGCTATCGCGTCCCGACTGCTCCGGCGGGTGCATAACCGTTGCGCACGACGTCCAGACGCTGGCGTCTGCTGTCGAAACCGTCCGGCAAAACAAGACCGTGCCGCGCCTTAAACGTATTGCCCTCCAAGGCTCCGATAAACAGCGCACGCTCACCCGCGAGGCTGACAACTTTTGAACCGGAGTCAAAGTCAGCACCAAAACCGCCGATTCCCGATCCGGTCGGCGCGGCGCGGGTTTCAAGATATCCCTCGACTGAAATATCTCCGACAGGAGCGGTAACGGTTTCCAGCAAGCTGCGGATCGTCTCGTAGGGAATCAGCCGCCCGTCCGTTGCAACACCACTGACGCGCACCGTCCAACCGGTTTGCGGCGGCACGCCGGACCCGTAATCGACCGCGACCCCGTTGATCGAGATAACGCCGGGACGCGGTCCCTTCTCGACACGGCCCATCACGCTGCTGCGCACCGGATTTGGCATCTTTTCGATCCGGCTTGCGACGATCGTATCCCCGCGCGGCAATCCGCTGACCTGAACATAATCGCCAGCGACGATACGCGCGGTCCGGCTATCGCCGCCAACAAGGCGCGCACCGGGCTCGACAAGAACCCGCGCGCCCAGCACCGTCAGCGACGTGCCCGTCGGATCGACACGATCAACACGGCCAACCAGCGGAAAGCGGAACATCGCATCGGTTGGCAGGACCGTACCGTCGGCCTGTAACTCTCCGATGATCTCGATTGTCTCGCCCAGATCAATCTCCGACTCGGCCAGCGACCCGGACGGCGATCTGACGCTGCCACCGGCGGGAAAGACGACACGCACACCATTGATATAGACACTACCGAATTTGTGTACGGTTCCAACGGTCGCCGCCAAACGCGGCGCGCCGGTTCCGCCGATGCCGCCCTCCTGGCCCGCAACCGAGATTCCCGTACCGCCGATCCCGCCTTCGCGCGGATCATTTCCAGAATCCGGCAACACGCTCGCCAGAGGCCCCGCCACGCCGCCCGATCCGGCCTGCTGGCCGGACAGACCGCACCCCCACAAGGACAGGGCAACCAACAAACCCGTAGCTGTGCGGATCATTCGCCGCTCTCCTCAGTCGACGCCGACGACGGCGGACGTTCCCGATAAAAATAGACACCAAAGCGGAACCGCTCGTCCGCATTGCTTGAGGTACGGCTTTCCGTTTGTAAGTCCAGCGCCGCACGGTTCAACTCTTCAAGCAGCGCAACCCCTTTTTTGCGGCTCAACGATTGCAGCGCATCAACCGCCTCGGGCGTCAGGCGGTTATAGAAAACCGCGCGTTCGACCATCGGCGGCGTACCCGGCGCGGCCAGCATGTTTTCAGCCGCCGCCGCAATATGATCGCCGACATTCCGTTCAAGAAAATACAGGCCGTCATCCAACCCCGCATTTCCGATCAGCGCCGAGTTCGTCAGGGAAATCGTATCGGTATCGGTATCGACGGTCACAGCGCCCTTCCGGACCAGTTCGTCCAGAACCGTTCGAGGGCGGACGTCCGACGTTATCTCGGCAACCAGCCCGTCAAACGACGGACCGTTATCGGCATGGCGGGGCAAGGCGCGCAGCGTGCCGTCCGGCTCGGCCAGCGAAGGATCCGCCAGCCAGCGCCCGATCACCGTTGACATGATACCCGGCTTCGCCGGTGCTTCGTCGCGCGCGGATGCGGCGCTTTCATCACGAAAGGCACGGATGTCTTTGCGGTGAACGCCCGTCAGCACACTAATGCGGCTGTCTGTCAGGCGCTTCCCGTCCAGCGTGAACGATTCTTCCGCCGTTTCCACGAGTGCTTCTTTCATCAGCCGATGCGCAACGGGCGCGGTAACTCCCGCCTCGATCGCAACACGCGCCATGCGTTTATAGAGCGCCTTAAAAGCCTGCTCCGCCGCTTTTTGTTCGTTTTCATCAGCCACGGAACCGACGCTAATCGTGTTTGCGAATTTTTCCCACAATAAATTGAGGCCGCCGGATAAAGCCGGATCGGCCGTCGTGGTTGACCGACGCAACAGACCGGCCCCGACCGGTCTATCGCGCCTGCGGGCCTACACCTCCCAATAGGGTGTGGGTCCGAACTTCGCCTTCAGCAGATCAATGAAGGCCCGTGTCTTCGGCGGCGTGAAACTGCCCGGAGGCCGCACGGCATAGATCTCTCCGTCAGAGCCGAACGACCAATCCTCCAACAACCGCACCAGTCGTCCGGCCTTCAGGTCCGCCCCGACATCCCAAATCGACTTTATCCCGATCCCCAGCCCTGCGAGCACGGCAGCATGAACGACACCGCCGTCATTCGAGCGGATGGGACCGGAAACCCGCACGCTAGCCGCTTCGTCCCCGCGCGTAAAATGCCAGTTCCGCAAATTCGGCTGATATGCCGCTTCAAGGCGCGCGCAATCCTCCGGCCTGTTGGGCTTCCCGTGCTTTTCGACAAAATCGGGCGAGGCAATGACCACGCGCCGGTTCGGTGCCAGCCGCGTGCGCACCAGAGTCGAGTCCGGCGCGACACCAATCCTCACCCCCAGATCATACCCCTCGTCGATCAGGTTCACCACGTCATCCGACACGTGCAGGTCCAGCCGGACCTCGGGATGCAGGGCGCGGAATTCGGGCACGAGGGGCAGAATATGCTTGCGGCCAAAGGGACCGGGAACGGTCGCCCGCAGCACGCCGCGCGGTGTTGCGCTGCTCGCGGTCAGGGCGGCGCGCCCGTTCTCCAACTCGCGCAAGGCCCGCTCCGCATGGGCAAGAAAGGCCGAGCCGTCTGCGGTCAGCGACAGCGACCGCGTCGTTCGCGCCATCAGCGACGCGCCGAGATCGCGTTCCAGTGCCGTCAACCGCGCGCTGGATGCGGCAGGGGACAGGCCGATCTCTTTGCCCGCCGCCGTCAGCGAGCCATGTCGGGCCGCCAGAACAAACAGCTGAAGGTCATCAATTTTCACAGAAACACCCGAAAACGGCGGCTAAACTATTATTCGACGGTATTTGATAAAGTTTCAAATTCAAGAAGCGTTCTCAAAATTGACGGAAATATCTAACTTGAACCCCAGACGCACATCACACAATCGAGGGTTCGAACATGACCACGCATATCGACGCACAGAGAATTCAGGCTGCTATGATCCGGGGCCGCACCGAGCGGGCTTTGGCTTTTCAGCGCGCGGCACAGCGCATCACGTCCGGCCTGCGCCATTCGGCCCGCACGCTGGTTGCGATTTTCGCATGACGGATCCGCCCGCCGCCCCGCCCGTCAGGCGCGGGGGGTGCGGTCTTCCCATGTGCGGCCCAAACCGATCACGAGGAACCAGCCGACGGACACAACGATGACCGCCTTCGCCACCTTCAGCGTATCGGGCGAGGTCCAGACCGCGACGACCAGCGCGATACCGCCCAACGCCGCCATCGTCAGGTTCGTGCGCTTCAGGTGCTCGACGCGGAACGGATGCACGAATTTCAGCGGAATAAACGTTGTCACGGCAAAAACGACAACCAGCGCCAGCGCGACCCACGGCGACGGCGAGAACACGTAGAACCCGAAAATCACCAGGTTCCACAACGCCGGAAAGCCCCGGAAGTAATTGTCATGGGTTTTGTGCCGCAAATCCGAAAAGTGATATTGCGACGTCATCAGGATCAGCGCGGCGGCGGCAATGCTCCACCCCTCCGGCAGCACGGGCAGCCACCAGATGTAGAATGCCGGCACGACGACATAGGTAAAATAATCGACGATATTGTCGATTGTGACGCCATCGACATTCGGCAGATGCTCGGTCACCTCGAACTTGCGGGCGAGCGTGCCGTCAACGCCGTCGATAATCAGCGCGAGAATCAGCCACCAGATCGCGTCTTTCGGATCATTGTTCACGATGTTCGTCAGAGCCAAAAAACCGCAGACGGCCCCGCTCATCGTGAACAAATGCACGCCCCAAGCGCGAATTTCCTGCATTGTCACGAAATCACTCCTCTAACGGCTGAAGCGGTCTTACCCAAGATCAGCAGCAAAATCCAGAGCGAGAGCCTTGACTCGCACCGCCGAAACCGACATTACAACCCGCAAACAAGGCCGCGCCGTGCGCTCGGTCTCTTTTTCTTATGGAGACATTCCGATGGCCAAGCCGACAACGGTAAAAATTCGCCTCAACAGCACTGCTGACACGGGCTTTTTCTACGTGACCAAGAAGAACTCGCGCACGATGACCGAGAAGATGGTCGTCAAGAAATACGATCCCGTCGCGCGCAAGCACGTTGAGTTCAAAGAAGGCAAAATCAAGTAAATCCGCTTGATCCTCCCGATCCGATCGGGTGGCCAGACAGAAACGCCGGAGCCGCAAGCTCCGGCTTTTTTTATGCCTGACATTCCCTTCGCGCACAAAAAAAGCCGGGGCGCAAACCCCGGCTTTTCAGTATCCGAACCCGAAGGCCGGACTGTTATTCGCTGCCGCCCGTCAGGGCGAGGATGAACTGCATCATGTTGACGAAGTTCAGGAACAGGCCGAGCGCGCCCATCACAGCCGACTTCGCGAGCCACATTGCGCCCTCTGCACCGGCGGTCGCCATCTGCAGGTATTCGTTCTTCATGCGCTGGGTGTCATACGCGGTCAGGCCGGCGAAGATCAGCACACCGATCACCGAGATCGCAAAGTGCAGAGCAGGCGACGCGAGGAACCAGTTCACGACCATCGCGAGGATCAGGCCGATCAGACCCATCATCAGGAACGATCCCATGCCCGACAGGCTGCGCTTCGTCGTATAGCCGTAAAGGCTGAGCGACAGGAATGCGACTGCGGTAATCAGGAACGCCTTCACGATTGCGGTCGGTCCGTAAACCGCCAGCAGAGTCGACATCGACAGACCCATCAGCGCCGTGAACACCCAGTACGTTGCCTGCGCGCCGGTCAGGCTCATTTTATTGATGCGTGCGCTCAGGAAAAAGATCAGTCCGAGCGGTGCAAGGATGACAGCCCATTTTTGCGGGCCGGACCAGATTGCCTGCATCAGCGTGGCGTTCGATCCGACGACGTAAGCGACCACACCGGCCAGCGCCAAACCGCCGGACAGATAGGTATAGACTTTGTTCATATGAGCCCGCAGGCCCGCGTCGATCTGCGCAGCTTCAACGCCTACAGTCCGGCCTTGTTGCGCGTATTCATATTCAGCCATTGTCTCGAAACCCTGATTTGATTTGCCGTTGCATTGAATATCGTATCACTTTACTCGGCAATCAAGTGCCCCGGCGTCGCATTTCGCGTTTGCGGGGTTAAATTTACGCCCGAAACGCTCCATGATCCGATCTTTTATCGCCATCCCCGTGCCCGACGAGACGACAGATGCTCTGATGGACCTGCAAACCGGTGTCCGCAATGCGCGCTGGATCGCTGATGACGTGTTTCACGTGACCCTTGTTTTCCTGGGTAACTGCACGCCTCAGGAACTGACAGAGCTTGACGCGGGCCTTGCGGGCATGCGCGTCGAGAAATTTTCTCTTAAACCTCAGAGTGTTGGCGCATTCGGAGGCGGCACGCCGCGCCTGTTATACGCCGCCTTTGCCGAAAGCGAGCCTCTGCGGCGGCTCAACGCCAAGATCGAGCGGCTTGCACGCGATGCGGGTATTGATGTCGAACGCCGCAAATTCGTCCCCCACATCACGATTGCCCGCTGTGGCGGGGGTGTCATTCCGTCGCAGGCGATTGATTGGACCGTCCGCAACGCCCGTTTGGACCTGCCCGCCTTCGATGTCTTTCATTTCGGCCTGTACCGCAGCGATCTGGGAACCGGCGCACCGGTTTATACAGAAATGGCGCGGTACGAGCTGGCCTGAAACCGGCCATCGGATGTTCCGCTCGCCGCCCACGCCGAAACTCCCGCGAACAGGAGAAAAATGACCCGCTAAGAGGGCAATTCAGGATGTATCCGGCGGTCGCGGGGCGGGCAAAGGCTTCATCCGCACCAGCGCCGAACACTCCCTCAGGATGTAATCGACCTCGTGGATCGGACGCTTGCGATATCCCGGCGGAAACCCGTATCGCAGGGGCGGCACGCTGCGCGGTCCCGGCTTGGCCTTTTTCCGCTTGGCGATTTCGCGCGCCATGCGCATCGCCTGCGCCGGTAAATTCTCCAGCGCATCGTGCAACGCCAGCAACCGGCGGCACAACGGCTCGGCATTCAGCAGATCATCTTCCGCAGGGGTGGCCTTCGGCTCGGACCAGATCACAAAATCGGGCTGGCCGTCGAAACCGGCGACCCGCACCTGAATCTGACGCTCGCCGGAGTGTTCGGGCTGCGCCCTGCCCGTCTTTTTGCGACGGTTGGGATAGAGTTCTTCAAGGAATTTTCGCGGATCAATAAGCCTGAATTTCGGCTTGCGCGGCCCGCGCTTTTTGCCCGTACCGTTGGATTTCGCACGCTCGCGTTTGGGCGGCTCCGCTTCGTCGGGAACCTCGATCCCCTTGGCCTTTTCAAACGCCAGCCGCCGCACCGCCGATTCCGCAGGACGCAAAATCAGCAAAATAGCAGAGCGAACCCGTCGTGGCAGCCTTTCAACCACCGCCCCGCCCGGAGTCATTCCGGCCATGACAAACAACCCCGCCGAAATGCGCAACAGCGCGCGGCGGTAATGTTCGGTCATGCGTTCGGCGCTCCAGGTCATGTCGTCTTTCTGTTTGTCAATGCGATAAAGAACATAAA
>CALGNW010000160.1 GCA_937958345.1 uncultured Neomegalonema sp.
GTGCGGGGCGGCGGAAATCTTTGAAGCGAGAGTCTTGGGCTGTCGGGACTTTTGCTGACCGCATAAAAATATGTACCGCGCGCTCTGATTTTCCCTTGACAAATGTTCATTTTATGTTCCAAATCTGCCTATCTTTTTCAACAGGGAATCACAGACGGCATGGACAGGGAACGGGCATTGGAAACTCAGCGGGACGCGCTGCTTCGCCTTTTGGCGGGGTGGCTTGCGTTTTTTGAGTTTGTGTCCGGTGGGCCGATTGCCCTGCCCCTGCCCCGTTGGGCGCGAGCGTTCTTTGACGCGCTGCTGATTCGTGCCGAGCTTGCCGCGCACTATCTGTTATCCGCGTCGGCGGCTTTGCAGGCCAAGCGCGGCGGGCTGGTTTTTCGCGGCTGTGGCCCTGAACGGTTTTGCGATTTTGAGGGCCGCATAGCGGAGACAGATGGCTGCGATGACGTCCCCTCTTCGGAAGACCTTCGCGAGCGGATGATTGCGCTTCGGGGTCTGTTGAAAAACCTGCACCGCGTCGCCGGTCGTTTGTTACGAAAGCGCACCGGCAACCGGATGATGCGGACTCGCAAGGCTGCACGATCCGTTCAATGGACCCGCGAAGCAAAGCGTCCGCGACAGTCGTTGGCAGCAAAGCGCGGGTGGATCGCGCCGCGCATCGAGCGCCCGCCCGATAAAGTCTTGCGCGCAATTTGATCAGTTCTTCCTCCCTCCCGAAACCGGGTCGGGAGGCGTCGGCGGTTGGAATTATGTCGCGCCCTTGCGGCGGTGCTTGCCGTCTTCGTCTTCAATGACATCCAGATCGGCGTCAAAGACAATCCGGTCTTCGCCGGAAAGACAGACAAACCGCTTGCCCCGCATCCGTCCGATCAGCGTCAGCCCGACCTCGCGCGCGAGTTCAACACCCCAAGCGGTGAAACCGGATCGCGACGCCAGTATCGGAATACCCATACTCGCCGTCTTGATGACCATTTCAGATGTCAGACGCCCCGTCGTGTAGAGCATATAGTCTCCGCCCGACACGCCATTGCGGAACATCCATCCGGCTATTTTATCGACCGCATTATGCCGCCCGACATCTTCCATATAGACCAGCGGCTTATCCTCGCGGCACAGGACACAGCCATGGATCGCCCCCGCCTCCAGATACAGCGACGGCACGGTGTTGATCTCTTTGGAAAGCCCATAAAGCCAGCTTGCGCGCAGGGTCGCGGCGGGCAGTTCCAGCCCCTCCAGCGCCTCCATCATATCGCCAAACACAGTCCCGACGGCACAGCCCGAGGTCCGCGTCTTTTTCTTCAGCTTTTCCTCGTAATCCGTCGCCCGCTCGGTACGGATCACGATGGTCTCAAGCTCCTCATCGTAATCGGCTCCGGTCAGCGTATCATCGCCGCGCAGCATGCCCTGATTGAGCAGATACCCGATGGCTAACTCCTCGGGATAATCGCCAATCGTCATCGCCGTAACGATTTCCTGAGCGTTGAGAAAGATCGTCAGCGGGCGCTCCTCGACCACGCGCAAATCAACTGCCGCTCCGGTGTGGTCGGTCCCCGTCACGGCACGGGTCAGGCGCGGCGCGGACGGATCGGGCGCTATCAGAAACTCACCCATCGGGTATCTCCGCCTTGCCGGTTTGCAGAAACGTCACGGTCGCCTTGGCGACCGACCGGCTCAGCGGCAGTCCGGTGTGAAAGGTCGGGGCAGTCAGACGCAAGCCCGCCTCGCGCCCCCAAGCAGAGGCAACCGTGACCAATCCGTCATTCGGTTCGGTGACGCCGAAAACCTTGGTGACTTCAACCGGAAATTCATCACCCGCAATGGCGGCCACATCGGGATCACGCTCGTCCGAATTGGTCAGGTCTTCGGCCAGTTCGCCGATGATCGGGCCAAAGAACCAGCTTGCCAGCGAATTTTCCTTCAGCGCATCCGCAATCGAAGACCCGAGATTGGGCGAGCCGAACTGTACTACCCGGTGGATCGGCAGATCAGGCCGCGCGCGCTTCAGATGCAACGCGATAATACCGCCCAGCGAATGCCCCACCAGATGTACCGGCCCGCCATGCCGCCGGACGACGCGCTCGACCTGCCGCGCCACGCGCTCGGTCCCCTGTTCCAGCGACATGTGAACCCACTTGTATCCGGCAAATTTGGTGCGAAAGCCCGCGCGCTGTAGCCGGACGGCCAGAGGCAGCATCGACGCCTGTGTCCGGCCCAATCCGTGGATCAGAACGACCGTCGCCCGTGTTTTATCGCCCGCATTCATAATGCTGAGTTGCGCGAAGCCCGTCACGCCGTCAAGTCTTACGCAACGGCAGGGACGCAATCAAAGGAGTGCCATGATGAGTAAAACGCTGAAACTCTATACGAATCCTATGTCCCGGGGCCGAATCGCCCGCTGGATGCTAGAGGAAGTCGGCGCGGCTTACGAAACCGAGGTGCTGGACTACGGAACCACCATGAAGGGTGCGGATTTCCTCGCCATAAACCCGATGGGCAAAGTCCCCTGCATCACCCACGGCGATCAGATTGTGACGGAAACAGCGGCAATCTGCGCCTATCTCGCCGATGCCTTCCCCGG
>CALGNW010000161.1 GCA_937958345.1 uncultured Neomegalonema sp.
CCGGTCCGTGCCGACGCCAAGCTCACGCAGTTTGTCCGGCACGCCCAACTCAGTGCGCAGAGCCATCACGTAATCAAAAAACCCAGTGAACCCGCCTGCGATGCCGAGGTAGTTCGCCGCCTCAGCAATGCGATCCTCAACCACGGCACGGTTCATTTCCAGTACCGGAGGGATCACCACGGCGTTCGTCATGCCGTGATGGGTATTATAAATCGCGCCAACCGGGTGAGAGACGGCATGGACCGCCCCCAATCCCTTTTGAAACGCGGTTGCTCCCATCGCTGCTGCCGACATCATATGCGCCCGCGCTTCTAAATCAGCGCCATCGGAAAAGGCGCGGGGTAAGTACTCTTTCACCAATCGCATCCCCTCCAGCGCGATGCCCTGACTCATGGGGTGATAGAACGGCGAGGAAAAAGCTTCGAGGCAATGAGCGAAGGCGTCCATGCCCGTTCCTGCCGTAATAATCGCGGGCATGCCCACCGTCAGTTCGGGGTCTGCGATGACCACTGCCGGTAGAATTTTGGGATGGAATATAATCTTTTTGACGTGCGTTATACTGTTTGTAATGACGCTCGCGCGTCCAACTTCAGAGCCTGTCCCTGCTGTGGTCGGAACGGCGATGATCGGCGCGATGGCATCGGCATCGGCGCGCGTCCACCAATCGCCGATATCCTCAAAGTCCCAGACGGGGCGCGATTGCCCGGCCATGAACGCAACGGCCTTTCCGAGGTCGAGTCCCGATCCGCCGCCAAAGGCGATGACGCCGTCATGGTTTCCCGACTGAAATGCGGCAACCCCTGCGGCCAAGTTGATCTCGGTCGGGTTGGGATCGACTTCTGAAAAAAGCGCACGGCCAAGACCGGCGGCATCGAGGATATCCAGCGCCTGCGTCGTGATTGCCAGTGACGCGAGCCCCTTGTCTGTGACCAGAAGGGGATTTCTGATCCCCGCGCTGACGCAGGCCTCTGGCAGTTCAACGATCCGGCCTGCGCCAAATTTGATCGCCGTCGGGTAAGACCAGTTTCCGATAAGCTTCATGTGCGTTGGGCCTTGATTAAATGCAATTCGGAAACGTGCCGGTCCGGTCAGGCTTTGCTTTCAATAAGCTCGATCTGGCTGACGACAACCTGCGCCTGCCGGGCGGAGGCGATGTCGATGAGCTTGCCGTCAAGCACAGCAGCCCCCTGACCGGCCTTTTCCGCCTCGGCCATCGCATCCAGAATCGCGCGCGCTTTCGCGACGATTTCCGGCGCCGGGGTGAAGACTTCGTTTGCAATCGCGACCTGTTTCGGGTGGATCGCCCATTTGCCGACACAGCCCAGAATTGCCGAGCGGCGCGCCTGAGCGCGGAACGCATCATCGTCGGAAAAGTCACCAAACGGCCCGTCGACAGGCAGGATTCCGTGCTGGCGGCAGGCGGCGACCATGCGCACGATCGGATAATGCCAAGGGTCCATCGGGAAAAGGGCGCGCTCGCTGCCCGGCTCGCCGTCAGCCAGCATATCATAGCCTGCTTGCGTGCCGCCAATCCCAGTGACCTGCATTCCCATTGAGGCCGCGTAGTCGGCAACGCCAAAGCTCATTGACTGAAGCCGCGGTGTCGAGGCGGCGATTTCATCAAGGTTTTGCGCTCCGGCGGCGGTTTCGATGATGATTTCAAAACCGATTGGTTTGGTGCGCCTTTTTGCCCGCTCAATCGCCGTCACCAACGCGTCCACTGCGTACAGGTCTTTGCCGTTTCCGACCTTAGGAATCATTATAAGATCAACGCGGTCTCCGGCATTTTCGAGAAGTTCGACAACATCAGCGTACCAATACTCGGTATCCAGCCCGTTGATCCGAACCGACAATGATTTGTTGTTCCAGTTAATATCGTTGATCGCTTCGATGATATTCTTGCGGGCTTGCGCTTTGTCGCCCGGTGCGACCGAATCCTCGAGGTCAAGATTCACGACGTCCGCCGCAGAGTTTGCCGCTTTTTCGAAAATTGCGGGGCGGGAGCCGGGCGCAAACAACTGGCAACGGTTCGGGCGGGCGACGGGGGCAGGTTGAATCAAAAAGGACATGTAGCGGCTCCGCAAACAGAGTAATATTGTTGCGCAGGCTTTGGCGGGAGGGCAAGCGGAAGTCAAGGTTTGTGCAGATTTTGGGGCTGGCGGTTAAAATTGAGAGGTCGGGCTGGGCTTCCCGACCCCTCGGCGCGCCCACCGGGTTGCGGTTGGGTCGATGTGACGGGCGCACCCCCTCCTGTCGGAGAGTTCCTGCCGGACCGGTCTTGCCGGGACAGCGCGCGATTGCGCTGTGTGCGGCCTGATCGGTCGGGCGTGCGGCTGGTCTAAATCAGGCTGTCCGCATCGTCCTGTGAGAAGGCCATCGTCAGATCATCCACTGTATCACTGTGCTGAAACGCCGCTGGCTTCGGATTCCGTCGTTAAATTCGACAATAATTTGAGCGCGGGGTGGTTGATGCTCCAATCGGTTAACCATTCGGTCCCTAAAATGTCAGGATGTACGGTAAGATTCATAAGTGCCTGTTGCCGGTGGCTTTACTGATCGCATCCATGGGGGCGGTCGGCGCCGCGCCGCAAAATGGCGGGCTGAAACTTGAAACCGGAGCGATGCTGAGCTGGTCGTTGTCGGATTATACCCCGACGCCTGCTCTGGGAATCGCCATTCCTGCAACCGTTTCGTGGACGTCTTCGGGAATGAGCCTTCCGGTTGAAATAGACCTCTCGACAAACTACGCGGCGTATATCGAGCAATGGGAGTTGTCGCTGTACCGCGAAAGCGATTCAAAACGACGACATCCCATCCGCCAATGGCGCAGGCCCGCCGCCGAATTTGACGCGGGCGTCAGTTGGGATGGAACGGTGGAGAACGGGCCGCCCCTTCGGCCCGGTGAAACCATCGTCGCCTTGTTGCGCGTGCGTGATGTCGCAGGCAATATCGACGAGGCTCAACCCCAGACCATGCTGATCTCGCGCTATCTTATGGCTGCGCAAAAACGAAAATACGCGCGAATAACCGCGGAACGGCGAGGGTCTGTCGCAGCAGGAGATTCCCCCGCTAAACAAACTATTCCGGTTACGGGACATACGCTTGATGTCTGGGTTGACGGCGAACCGGATACCCCGCCGATGCATCTTTCGGGATTGGCGATGGATTCGACCGGACCCGGAGACTGGCACTTGTCGCAGATATTGCCGGGCGGTGCCTATGGCCTGAAGGCGCAGACAGAGAGGCCAATCATCGGCGGCGCGCGCCTCGTCTCTGTCGGTCGATTCGAAGTTCTGGTTCCTTCGGGCAGCGATACGCTTGCGGCGGTCAAAGGGACGGGGAATATCGACCGTCAGCCGCTGTCTTACGACGTTTCCGGATTGTCGCGCGACGGCCTGATATCGGGCAGTCAGGCGGTCCGTCTGACGCTGTGGTCGCGTGAAGATGCGACGGGGCGGTACGCGCTGGCAATGGCCGACCCCGGTCAATCCGCGGGCCTGTATCGTGATGAAAGAAACCGCAGTATCGTTCGTTTTCCGGCGGCTCGCCGCGAGATACCGTGGGGGGGGCGGCAGGACCCCCGCGAACCCTCTGAACCTGTTAAAATGCGGGCAAGATATCCGGCAGCCGGAGATCAGCCGGTTTTCCTGCCGCATACCGACATCAGCGACGAGAAATTCTTCGTATCGCTTCGCGCGCCGACCGCCTCGCCAACCTACATGGCGGAAACCAAGCATTTCGAGCTGGAACCGCTTCAGGGGATCGTTGCTTTTACCGAGGCTGGTAAATCGCTGATTTACCGCTATCAGGCGGCAGCGGGCGGAGAAGCGCACCTTGATCTTGCGTATTTCGTCCGGCCCACGCTGGCTGGCATGGCGATTCACCGGCCTGACGGAGAGGCGTTTGTTTTCCCGGACAATGGCGGCCCGGCGGCAACCCGCTATGGCGGGGATCTGCCCGGAGCTTCGGCTGATGAAGACGGGGCGTCAGCATCTGGCCAGAGTTGGTTCCGACGCAATCTTGGTTGGTTACTGTCCGATTAACAACGGGCCGCAGGGTTCCGTCCTGCAATTTCCAAAGGTATCAAGCTTTTCTGGCCTGCGGACTATATTCCCGTCCGAAAATATGCTTTTGCTCTCTCCGACATTGATAAGTCGAGACTTTGACGAGGAGAGTATCATGCGATTTCTGGCTTGGATTTTTCTTATTCTGACGGTCGTTGCCCTGTTTTTTGATTGGCAGGCGATCGGCGAAGCCGGTGAGTTCGTCCTGCGTCCGCTCGGGACTTTGTGGAGCGAGATACACACGGCCAGCTTGCAGCAGTTGCAGCCAGCGATAGAGCGGCATGTGTCGCCCGGTCTGTGGGACAGTGTTGTACAGCCGATCCTCACAAGCCCCGCTGTCTTGGTTTTCGGCATTCCCTTTCTGGTTTTCCACGTTTTGTCGGGAATGTTCCGTCGTCCGCGCCGACACTATAACAACGAGCCAGTATGAAACTCGATCCTATCGAAGATGCGATTGCGGCCATTGCAAACGGCGAGTGCATCATAGTTGTTGACGACGCCGACCGCGAAAACGAAGGCGATCTTGTTATGGCCGCCTCAAAGGCCAGCAAGGAAGCTATGTCGTTTGTCATCAAGGCAGGTGGACTGGTCTGTGCGCCGATATTGGCAAGCGAAGCACGCCGGTTGAAGCTGGAACCGATGGCGCGCGAGAACGATGCTCCGTTGGCGACTGCCTTTACCGTGTCGGTCGATTATAAAGAAGGACTGACAACCGGTATCAACGCGAATGAACGCGCCTCAACCGTCCGTGCGCTTGCGAACGGTAATGTCGGGGCCGAAGATTTTGTGCGACCCGGCCATATTTTCCCGCTGGTTGCAAAAGACGGCGGCGTCCTGATCCGTTCAGGCCATACCGAGGCTGCGGTAGATCTGGCGCGGTTGGCGGGCGAACCTCCGGCGGGACTGATTTGCGAAATACTCGGCCCCGACGGTGATGCGCTGATCGGCGACGGGCTGATGAATTTTGCGAACGAGAACAATCTTAAGGTCATTTCGATTGCCGACCTCATTGCCTACCGCCAGCAGCGGGAGAAGCTGGTGACGCGTGAGGCGACTTTTGAGTTGATGACGGAAATCGGCCCAGCGGAGGCGCATGTTTACTCGACGCCTTTCGACGAGGCGCACCATATCGCTCTGGTCTATGGCGATGTCAGTGGCCGTACAGGCGCGCTAACCCGCCTGCACCGCCAGACCCCGATTGAGGACGTGTTTGGCGGTTCCAGTTCAGCGATCAATCGCTCGATGGTGGCAATCGAAAAGGCGGGCCATGGCGTCATCGTGTACCTGCGCGAGGGCGCTGTCGGGGTCACCGCTCAACGTCCTGAGTGGGAAGAGGGCGACGGCGGAGAAAGTAGCGCGACACGCATGGAAGCGTGGCGCGAGGTCGGTCTCGGAGCCCAAATTTTGCGCGACCTTGGTGTCAGCTCGATCTCGCTTCTTTCGTCGCAGGAACGAGATTATGTCGGTCTGTCAGGCTTCGGTATCGAGATTACCGGAACAACAATTCTGGAATAATCGCCGCAGAGGCGTGAGACCTGCGATCCGTATTGAGTCAAACCGGCTGTACGCTGTCGGTATTTTGTGTGTAGCCAAAGCCCTTTGTAGAGAAGGCTGCCGGTGTGCCGAAAACTGTACTGGGTTTCTGCATCTTGCAATGAATTGCGCAGTCATTCTTTTGCAAAACGGGAAGATATTCCTCTCGTCTTGTAGATAAATTCGTCTCTTTGTTTTGTAAAAATGGCCAATATTTCAATTAAATCATATAATTAGACATAGTTTTATTTTCACTGATAACTTTGGAACAGTGTTTGATTGCTTAAATGCACTGAATGGAAATTCTTGAGGGAGCATTCAATGCCGGATCAAACGCGATCAAAGGGACTGGGCGTGCAATCCACCTGTGAGGTGGCGACATGAGTGCGATGGCCCACCCTGTCTACGCCGAAGAGCTCGATGACGCAGGCGACGTCTTAAGCGGATACAAAAGCTGTCTGTCGTTTATCGAGCGCCTTCACCGCATGCTTCTTGATGTCATCAAGGACGAATTCGAGCGATTGAAGGTCCATGATGTGACGAGTCAGCAGGCCTTGCTGATGTACAACATTGCCGACAAAGAAGTAACGATCGGCGAGTTGAAGGCGCGCGGGTATTATCTCGGTTCAAACGCCTCGTATACGCTCAAAAAGCTCGTCGATGGCGGGTACGTCGTGAACGAGAGGTGCAGTATTGATCGCCGCGTCACGCGGATCAAGCTGACGGAAAAAGGCCGCGACATCGTGCATCTTCTTGCCGAACTCTGGGCGCGGCACGTCGAGGCGCTGTCGGAGCGCGAAGGCTTGGACGGTCCCGATCTGCAGGCGATGGAACGGTCGATGCGATCCCTGGAGCGATTCTGGTCCGATAAGATCCGCTACATCTATTAGATGTCGCTGCAGACGCAGCGTTTAACAAGCTGCACGGGGCCGGATGTTGTCCGGCCTAGGGCATCAGTTCGCGGATATAGTTCGGTAGCGCGAACGCCGCCTTGTGGACTTCGGGCGTGTAGTACCGCGTTTTCAATGCTGCCTCGGCAAAGCGGGCTTGTAGAACCGGCAATTCGGTCGCGCGTGCCGCATCGGATTTTGCGCCCCAACCCAGAGCCATCGGCCCGCCAGCATAGGTCGGTACGTGGGTGAGGTAGCATCCCCAGTCCGCGAACAGCGCCTTGAAGGCGCGCATCGTTCCGGTCAACTCGCTGCCCTGCATAAACGGAACTCCGTTTTGAGTGACGATGATGCCATCGTCGTTAAGCAGCGCCCGTGCGTGATCGTAGAACGTGTTGGTGAACAGCACTTCGCCGGGACCGATGGGGTCGGTCGAATCCACGATCATCACGTCGTATTTCCGGTCGGTATCGCGGACAAACGCGGCACCGTCGGCAATGACGAGATCCAGTCGGGGATCGTTGAACGCACCGGCGGAAATCGACGGCAGATATTCCTTTGAGAAGTCGACGACGCCAGCGTCAATCTCGACCATCGTGACGTGCTCAACGGTGCTGTGACGCAAGACTTCGCGGGCCATTCCGCCATCGCCGCCGCCGATGATAAGCACACGCCTTGCCGCCCCATGGGCGAGGATCGGCACATGTGACAGCATTTCGTGGTACATATACTCATCGCCGGTCGTCGTTTGGACGACGCCGTCGAGTGTCAGGACGCGCCCGAGCTTGGCGTTCTCGAATACACGCAACCGCTGATGTGCGGTCTGGCTGTCGTAAAGAACCGTATCTTCGCGAAGCATTTGTCCGTAGCCGTCGTGCAAGGCTTCAACCGACCAACCGGGCACATCATTAGACATTAAACGACACCCTCACCGCGCAATAGTTCATCAACTTTGATTTCGTCAGCGTCAAACGCGCTTTTCAGAATGCCGATTGCCTTCCAAGGGTCCGCGTCGCCGCACATGAATACGTCAAAGGCGGCATATTCAGCCTCTGGCCACGTATGAACGCTGATATGGCTTTCGGCGAGAACAGCCACGCCGCTGACACCCTGAGGTGAAAACCGGTGGAGATGGATGTGAAGCAGCGTCGCCTTGCAGGCATCAACGCAATCGCGGAATGCGGTTTCGATTGTTTCGATGCAATCAAGGTTCTTTCCGCCGATCACCTCGATTATCAGGTGCGTACCGGCGTAGACTTTGCCTTCCCGCCGAATGAAATGATCGTCCCGCTCGTCGTCGAGCAAGCGATCCGTAAGCGATACGATTTTATCATCGTTCCGCGCGTTCTTTTCTTCCGTTTGGGTGGTGCCTGTCGCCAGGTCCATCCCCAGTTGGAAGAGGTGTTGCGTCGCCATCGGCGCGACCCCCTTCTTACCAGTAGATGTTATCCCAGCTCAAAGAAATCCGGCTGAGTGAGACGCGTACCTAAGGAGTAGGTCAGGCCAACGCAAGGCAAATTTCACACCCAGCGATGGGTAATTCGAGCGCCCGGCGTCTGAATTTACTCGATAAGGACGTATGCGTCTCTTAAAAAAGTTCAGTGAAACCGGATGTTTGAGGCGTTATGCGACAATTTGTACATGCAGCCTTCGTTGACACTATCGGAGAAGCTGTGCAGCGTCAGCAGGCTTGAGCAGCAAATTTTTTTTGCTGCGATCAGAGTTGCACAAGCAACCGGAAATAAAGAGCACCCCCGCGCAGCGATCCGGTTTTCGGGCGGCGGGGAAAGGGAGTGAAACATCGGATGAACGCCCAATCAATCGGTTTGGTCGATTACGATGCCGGCCGCCGAGCGAACGAAGCTTTGTCCGTTCGGCAGGAAAAACTTCCGGCAGACGCATTGCGCTTGCTGGCGGAAGAGGTGATTGCGCGTCTCGCGAGCCGGTACACTGAACTTCCGGAACCCGATCTGCAGCCACCGGCGGACAGTGCGATTGATGCGCTCGCAGACGACTTACTCGCTCCTGATCAGGAATTGGCTCTGAACAGCGTGCTTGCGTTGAAATCCAGCGGCGTGCCGGGAGATGTTCTGTATCTCGGCTATATCGCTGGCGCCGCGCGGCGGCTCGGCGACCGATGGGTTCGTGACGAAATCCCGTTTACCGATGTTACAATCGGTGCCGGACGGCTCTACATCATTATGCGGGCGCTTCGCCGTGCGTTTGTCGATAACGCCGGCGATGTAAAGCAAGGCGCACGGGCGCTGTTTGCCGCTGCTCCGGGAGAAAATCATACGCTGGGCGTTGTCATGGCAGCAGACATGCTGCGTGAGCGTGGTTGGCACATTGATCTCGAAACAAGCATGGATCACGATGAGCTTATCGAAGCTGCAGCTGCGGGGCGGTATCCGATCATCGGTTTGTCAGCGAGCAGCGAAAAGATGATCGTGCCGCTGACACGCCTTATCGCATCGCTACGCATTACCAGCCCGTCGTCCTTGATCTTAATCAGCGGCGAGTTGACCACGATTGAACCCGATTTGGCGGTCATGGTAGACGCCGACAGCACGGCAGGCGACGCGCCGACAGCCATCCGCGAGCTGGATCGACTGCTCGCAGAGGCGAAAGCGGGGTCAACCGCAGTCGCCGGTTAAAAGGGTAATCCTCTCAACGCACATCCGGTCTTTCAGAGTGTTGCGCCGATTTCGATGCGCTCGTCTTCGATAATAACGTGGACCGTCGCACCCAATTTTTTCGCGATCTCATGCGTCAGGAACAGGCTGGATTGCTTGGCGTCAATTTCAGTCAATGCAGCGCCATTACGCAAAATTGCGGCTGACGTTTCCTGCATCTGTGCCTTTGGACCCTCAGCGGAAATCATCAGACTGGTTGCGCCCTCTTTGCGTGCGCCGACATGAAGCGTTCCGCCCCTCGGCAGAGATTCGAAACCGATGAGGATGAAGTTCAGGAGTAATTTGACGGCCTCTTTGTCCAGCATGACCGCGCCTGCGCGCCAATCCAAAGCCACTGGCGTGCCGCCGGTCAGCGACTCTGCCAATTCCTTTGCATCATCGAGCGGGATGCTTTCAGCCATTGATCCTGCAACGCCAAAGCAGATGCGCATGAATTGAAGTTTGGCCGAGGCGGATGCAGCACTCGATCTGATCAGGTTCATCGCCATCGTTCGCATTTCGGCGTCCTGCTCGTCGGCAAGAATTTCCAGTCCGTTATTGACGGCACTGACGGGGCTGATGAGGTCGTGGCAAATGCGTGAGCTAAGCAGAGTAGCAAGTGTCAGGTCGGTCATTCTTGTTTGTACTCCACCTTGGCGTGTGTCACCGTTGCGCGTCTGGCATATTGAATTATCGTTTAACGTCCGCGAAACGCATACACGATTAACGAACTAAGATGAACGAAGTGTTGCGAATTACGTCGCTCGTTAAAAACGTTTAGCGGATGCGTTTACGCCCTGTTTATTGCTCGTTCCCGGCTCTGGCAAAGTTGTCGGCCAACGGCTTGAGAATATAGCTCATTGGCGTTCGCTTGTCTGTCTCGATAAAAATTTCGGCAGGTAAACCGGGAACAAGCTTGTTTTCGCTCCCGAGTTTTCCGCGCTCGTCTTCCGACAACAAGACCTCGACCGCAAAGAATGGCGCGCCCGTGATTTCATCGATCTTGCGATCATAAGAGATATTGACGACGGTCCCGTTCAGCTCGGGTGTTGTGCGCTGATTGAAGGTGCTGAACCGAACGCGAGCCGGACCATCGAGTTTAACCTGGTCACGCTTGGTTGGATCTACTTTTGCCTCCAGAACTAACCTGTCGGTTGTAGGGACGATCATCATTATAGGTTGGCCGGGGGAAACCACTGCACCGGCAGCGAAGACGGTCAGGTCCTGTACAACACCGGCTTGCGGCGATACGAGCTGAATTTTTCGGATGCTCTCGTCCGCCACGACAATGCGCTGTTCGATTTCGTTAATGCGTCCTTGGACGTCCCGCAGTTCGGCTATTGCTTCTTCGCGCCGGCTTTCGCGCAGGCGCGTCATCTCGATCCGGGTTTCCTGAATTTGCCGTGTCAGACGCGATGTGTTTGATTCCAGCGCGCCGATTTCGCCCTCTATCCGTGCCTTCTCGCGCAGAATTTCCTGCAGCCGCGTCTCTGTCGTCAGTCCCTGATCGAGCAACGTCTGTACGCGGACGCGTTCTCCTTCGACCGAGATAAGCTGACTTTGGAACGAGTTGATCCTCGACGCTGAACCGGCAATCTCGTTTTGGATTTGCCCGACACGTTCGCGCATTTGCGCCGCCTGCTGTCTGTATCCGGCGAGGCGCGCTGCAAAAAGGCTTCGCTGATCGCTGACCACTTTAGAGCTTTCACCTCCGCTGCGTTCCTTTTCCAGCAGGGCCGGCGGGAAGGAGAGTGTGCGGCTGCTGTCCCGTTCCGCCAGCAGGCGCACCTTGCGCGCGGCGAGTTCCGTTATCTGGCTTTCGAGAATGGCGCGTGTTGCGTCTTGAGTGATCTGTTCAAGCCGCAACAGCGGTTGACCCAACTTGACCTCCTCGCCTTCGCGAACAAAAATCTCACCGACAACGCCGCCCTCTGGATGCTGTACGGGCTTTTGCTTGGTTTCGACGCGGAGTTCCCCCGACGCGACGACCGCGCCGCTGATCTCGGTGTGCGTTGCCCACCAGCCGCCGCCGCCGAACAAAGCGGCGATGATTATTGTTCCGGCGAAGATGTGTTTCCCGGCTTTCCATTTTTTTGGATCATGGGCGTAGTTTTTTCTCGACGGTCTCATTGCGCACTCCCTGCCGCAACGCGATTGATCGGGGTTACCTGGCCATGATTTGACGTCGTTTGCCGCAACACCTCGTCGCGCGGACCAAAGGCTTGTTGCTGACCCTCCTTTAGGACCAGCAACTTATCACAGGCAGCAATGGCACTCGGACGGTGCGCCATAACGATCACCGCGCATCCGCGTTCTTTTGCGTCGCGGATGGCTTGCACCAGCGTTGCCTCTCCTTCGGCATCGAGGTTGGCATTCGGTTCATCGAACACGAGCAGCGGCGGTTCGCCATAAAGCGCGCGCGCCAGCCCGACCCGCTGGCGCTGTCCGCCCGAAAGCTGTCCTCCGCCCTCACCGATTTCTGTGTCATAACCGTTCGGCAGGCCGACAATCATTTTGTGTGCGCCAGCGCGGCGCGCCGCCTCGACGACTTCGCTTTCATTCATTTCGGGCGAAAGGCGCGCAATGTTCTGCGCGATTGTACCGGCGAAAAGTCCGACGTCTTGCGGCAGATATCCGATCCGTTGGCCGAGTTCGGTTTCTTCCCACTGATCCAGTGTTGCCCCGTCGAAACGGACCTCGCCTGCCAGTGGTTGCCACACGCCGGTCAGCGCACGGGCGAGTGTTGACTTTCCACTGGCGCTGGGGCCGATCACGCCAACGGCTTCACCGGGGCCAACGCTGAACGACACGCCGCGTATGATCGGCGTGCGCTCGCCGGGAGGTGCGACGGCCAGATTGCTGACATCCAGTTTGGCCTGCGGATCAGGGAGGGTTGTTTTGGCTTCGCTGACCGGCGTCATTGCGAAGAATTCCTGAAGCGCCCTTGCCCCGTGCCGTGCCCGCACAAATACACGCCAGTTCGCGATAGCCTGATCCACAGGAGCCAGTGCACGGCCCATCAGGATCGACGCAGCGATCATCATTCCGGGCGAGATTTCCTGCTTTACAGCCAGCCAAGCACCAACGGCCAGAATGGCTGATTGCAGAAACATGCGAAATGTTTTTGCAAATGTCTGAAAGAATCCGGCGCGGGTCGAGTGTTGCATCTGCGCGCCGAGCGCGTTGCCCCGCATTTCGCCCCAACGTCCCCGTGCTGCGGAACCCATGCCGAGCGCACGCACAGTCTCGGCGTCGCGCCTCATCGAGTCGGCAAACTTCTCGCTTTCAGCAGCTGCCACACGCGATTCGACTTCCGGTTCCCGTGTCATCATCTGGTTCAGAAGTGCGATGAAGAACAGCAGAACCGCGGCGGCGAGCGAGAATGCGCCGAGGATCGGATGGAACATAAAGATCGCAGCGAGATAGATGGGAACCCACGGCGCATCGAAAAAGGCAAAAGGCGCATTGCCGGAAAGGAACTGCTGGATCGACTCGAGATCGCGCATCGCGGCGGCAGGTTTTGCCCGTTCGGCGGGGGAAAGAGAGCGGCGCATGACGCCGTCAAAAACGCGCCCGTCTAACATTGCCTGAAACCGTGCCCCCGCATTCGCCAAAATGCGTCCGCGCAGAAAGTCCAGAATGCCCATCACCGCAAATAATCCGGCGACCAATGCGAACAAAACCCAAAGCGTTTCTTTGCTGCCGCTCGCCAGAACGCGGTCATATACCTGCAGCATAAACATGGGGCCGGTCAGCATGAGTAGGTTGACGAAACAGCTGAAAATTCCGGCGACAACGAACAAACCGCGCGCAGACCAAAATGCCCGGCGGTATTCCGCACGGCCTTTAGCGAGTTGAGGTGACATCATTTTGGCGCTTTCATTCCCAATCCGGTGCGGTCCGACACCTTTTGCCGGTTGTGAGGGCCGAAAACCTCCGCACAAACCGACAAGACACTGCCATGTCCTAGTATTTCGTAACCATTCTTACCGTGACATTACGAACGGATGCCGGGCGTTGCCGGAGCGCACGACCCTAGACGTATGAAAACGCGGTAATCACACCAAATACAACCACTGAAATGACGATACCCGCCACCAATCCCTTGTGAATGCAGTCAGCGGTTTTTTGTCCGCGCGTGCGAAAGACAAAAAAGGCGACTGCGAAAGAGATTAAAAAGAGCGCGATTATCGGCATTTCTATCCGTTCTAATTGTCAGGTTGATTGTTTGAGACGCGGGGCAGATAGCTGATCAGTCGGTAATGAGGAATACTTCCTCGCGGCCAATCATGCCCAGCACGTCGCGCGCGCGTTCGTCGAGCAAGTCTAGGTCGAGTGCTTCGGCGCGCAATCCGGCATTCCGTTTACGCAGCGCGTCCTCTCGTTCCCGCAAGCCGGCGATTTCACGTTCCTGCGCGGCGGAGTCCCGTTGGGTTTTTTCCAGCGCAATATGCCCGTAATTGCCGGTAAATATCTGCAAGCTGAAGAACCAAAGCACCGCGAGCAGTGCCACCGGCAAGGCCAGTGACACTAGAAATCCGCTAAATTTACGAAGGTTCACCATCCGTGACCTCATTAGGTAAGTAAGCTTGGTCCACCGTACACTGCCGCGTTGCCCAAGTCTTCCTCAATGCGAATCAGTTGGTTATACTTGGCGAGCCGATCCGAGCGTGCGAGCGAACCCGTTTTGATCTGACCGCAATTCGTTGCGACGGCTAGGTCCGCGATCGTGGCATCCTCGGTTTCCCCAGACCGGTGGGACATTACCGCCGTATAGCGCGCCTTGTGCGCCATATTTACGGCCTCCAGCGTTTCAGATAACGACCCGATCTGATTAACCTTCACAAGGATCGAATTCGCGATACCGCCCTCGATACCTTGCTTCAGGCGCGTTGGATTGGTGACGAAGAGATCATCGCCGACCAGTTGACAACGATCGCCGATTTTTTCGGTCAGCACTTTCCAGCCCTCCCAGTCATCCTCGTCCAATCCGTCTTCAATGGAGATAATCGGATAGCTGTCACAAAGCGCCGCGTAGTAATCAGCCATTTCGCCGGACGACAGGATCTTGTCCTCACCTTTTAGATGATATTTGCCGTCCTTGTAGAATTCGGACGAGGCGGCATCGAGCGCGAGGGCCACTTGCTCGCCGGGTTTGTAACCGGCCTTTTCAATCGACTTCATGATGAAATCGAGCGCATCGCGGGTCGAGCCGATATTCGGTGCGAACCCGCCCTCGTCGCCGACATTCGTATTGTGGCCGGCGGCTTTTAGTTCGGCTTTCAGAGTGTGGAAGATTTCGGCCCCCCAGCGTACCGCTTCGCGCATGTTTTCGGCGGCTACGGGCATCACCATGAATTCCTGAATATCAATCGGGTTATCCGCGTGTTCACCGCCATTGATGATGTTCATCATCGGGCAGGGCAATACATGCGCGGATACGCCGCCGATATAGCGATAGAGCGGCAGGCCGACGCTGTCCGCAGCAGCCTTGGCAGCGGCGAGCGAGACACCGAGGATCGCGTTTGCGCCGATGCGGTTCTTGTTCGGGGTTCCGTCCAGTTCGATCATCGACGCGTCGATCATCGCCTGATTAGTAGCGTCGACACCGGCGAGCGCATCGAAAATTTCGCCGTTTACCGCCTCGACGGCTTTCAGCACGCCCTTGCCCATGTAACGATCCCCGCCGTCGCGGAGTTCGACCGCCTCGTGCGCGCCCGTGGAAGCACCCGACGGGACAGCGGCGCGGCCCAGCGAGCCGTCCTCGAGCAATACTTCGACTTCGACCGTCGGGTTGCCCCGACTATCCAGAATTTCGCGGCCAATGATGTCGATAATCGCGCTCATGCGGTGTCTCCTGATTTGCTTTGAGACGGAATACCGCAGCGCAGCAAAAAAGGGAAGTGACGCAGGCATGTCGCTTCCTAGTTGATGTCACCTCGTTGAACGAGGGAAGGGATTATCGCCGACGCCGGACGCTCATGCCCGCCAAACAGGGCTATAAAAAAGGGCTCCGCCGCAGCGGAGCCCTTCATGATCATGTCAGTGCCAGCGTCTTAGCGGACGGTGACAGTTTCGAATTTGCCGCCCTGAACGACCAGCTCTTTATACGATCCCGGAATGTCGCCGTTCTCGAGGAACTCGACATTCGTTGCACCGACGTAGTCGATGCCGACACCGTTTTTGAGCAGGAACAGGCCATAATCGAGCTGACCCGCGTGGATTTTTACACCCGGTGCGTTTGCGACATCGAGCATAGCGGCCTGAACGTCGGCACGGTCTGTCGATCCGGCGGCCTGCATCGCCAGCGCGAGCAATGCACCGGCGTCGTAGCTTTCGGGACGGAAGGGGCCATCGGCATCGACGCCCTGCGCCGAGGCGTAGGCGAGGAAGTTGGTGGCGTTATCGCTTTCACTGCCCGGAAGCGTGCCGATTGTACCTTCAAGGTCTTCACCGATGGCGTCCACGAGCGACTGGCCGATCATGCCGTCCGCGAGGACAAACTGGTCGTAAGAACCGGCATCCAGCGCGCCTTGGATAATGCCCTTACCCCCCTGATCGAGGTATCCGAGGACAACAAGCGCCTCTCCGCCTGCGGCGTCCAGTGCAGCAACTTCAGCCGAGTAGTCGGCCTTGCCGTCTTCGTGGGCTGCGCTGATCGAGATTTCACCGCCAACCGCTTCGTATGCGGAGGCAAACGACTCTGCCAGACCCTTGCCGTAGTCGTTGTTGGTGTAGGTGACGGCAACTTCTTTGATCCCTTTGCCGATTACCACATCGGCAAGAACTTCGCCCTGACGCGCATCCGATGGTGCGGTGCGGAAGAAGTGATCCTTATCGTCGATTGTCGACAGGGCAGGCGAGGTTGCCGATGGCGACACCATCACGACGCCGTTCGGGACAGCCGCATTATTCGCAATCGCCGTGGTCACACCGGAACAGTCGGCGCCCATGATTGCGACGACGTTGTCGGACGTGATCAGGCGTTCGGCTGCGGTGGTTGCGGCCGCCGCATCAATGCAGGTCGAGTCCGCGCGGACGGAGAGAATTTTCGATCCGTCAAGCAGCAGGCCGGAGTCGGATGCCTCTTTCCACGCCAACTCGGCTGCATCGGCCATGCCGGGTGTCAGCGATTCAATCGGGCCGGTAAATCCGAGGATCAGACCCATCTTGATTTCTTTGCTGTGGCCATCGGCAAAAGCGGTGGCGGTCATTGCGGCAACCATGGTGGTCGCAAGTAGAATGCGTTTCATTGTTCTCTCCCTGAATTTGTCGATGCAGCTTATGGTACTGAAAGCCGCTTGAAAACGGTAATTTGGCGCGCTGTTGCTTCCTGACCGTCACGGGAACAGGTCGGGCGGCATTGCACCGCTTTTGATCCCGTAAAGCAGCGCGGAAACGGTGAAAACCGAGAATATCGAGGTCATCAGAATCGTTGCCGACGCCCGTTCGACCCAAACCTGATATTGCTGTGCGATGACGAAGACATTTGTGGCCGTGGGAAGGGCGGCCAACAGCACGGCGGTAAAGACCCAAACGCTGTCAAAATTTCCGGCGTAACTGAGCGCAAAATACATCGCCGCCGGATGCACGATCAGCTTGATCGGAACCAGATAGCCCAGCTCTGCCGGAACGCGCCGCAGGGGACGCAGAGCGAGAGTTACGCCCATTGCAAACAGGGCGCAGGGCGCAGCGGCCTGCGCGAGATAGGCGATGAGATTTTCTATCGGCGCGGGCGGTGCAACGCCGATGAACGCGGCCCCCACACCGACAGCCGTCGCGATGATGAACGGATGGAATGCGATACCGCGCAGAATGCCGAGCGCCACCGTTGCCGGATTTCCCTTTTTTTCACCGCTGATTGCCATAAGCGCGGGCGCATTTACGAAATGCAGCACGTTTTCAAAGCAGAATATCAACGCCACCGGAACCGCCGCCTGCTCGCCGAAAGCGAGGATGGCGAGCGCCGGCCCCATGTACCCGATGTTGCCATAGGCGCCGGCAAGCCCCTGAACCGTTGCATCGCCGACGCGGCGCCCTGATGCGACGAAGCCGATCGCAAAAGTCAGCAGAAAAACAGCGAAGGTTACGCCGATGTTTGTGCCGATGAAGCCCCAACTGGCCAGTTCTTCGACGGGCGTTGTCGAGAGCAGCTTGAAGAACAGCGCCGGCAACGCGACGTAGATGATGAAGACGTTCAACCAGCCCATCTCGTCGATGGACCGCTTTGAAATGCGCGCAGTTATGAACCCGATAACGATCAATCCGAACAGGGGCAGGATCAGCGTTAGGATCTCATACATGCGGGAACAAGCTCAGCGACCCTGCTTCGATATATTTACCGTAGCTCGGGATTTTTCGGAAATCGGTTTTCCTTATAAAAATGTGTTTCGACTTCCTGAGAAGATGCGACGGTTTTGAACGGATTGCGTAAGGGAGACGCGGAGAAGTAACTGCCAGATGAAATCCCATCATGCTCATGGTGTAGAGACGCAATTGAGTTCTTTCAATCGACCCATCGTATCCAATTGGCGGAAAGATAAATGTCTCTAACTGTTTTTGGGAATAATGATCGTTTCCGTCGAAAATATCTTTTATCGAAAAACTCATCGTTATGAAAGGATCAGCCCCTTTGGCGATGGCTGAGAGAAAGAGATTTACTTCGGCGGGCGGCAATGAAAATCCGCGATAAGTTTTGCTCGATGAAATTGAACAACGCCACAGTACGGATGCTATGAACTGTGCCATCCTCGTAGGGTCTACTGGAATACTGCGCCTCGGAGATGGAATTGAACTCAAATGCTTGCGGGCGCAGTTCATCCAATTGTAACCGTAGGCGTCGAAGCGTGTATTCATTTGCGCTTCGCAGCACTCGCAAAGCAATAAATCGGCACCGCTCTCATTCGACAATGCAGGCGGATTTCCTGAAGTGTCTAACGTAAGTGCCTGCCCGCTGGCGGCGCGATGTATTTTCTTAAAAACAGAGTGCGGAATTGCATGCGAATTACACAATTGACGTTCGGTCTCACAGTATGCGCACTTTCCTTCTTGCATGGGGAGGCTTAGCGCGCCTTTACCCGCTCGGGCAGGATGCCGCCCGGTGTGAAGCGCATCACCAGCAAGAGCACCAGCCCCATAACAAACACCCGCATGTGCTGGGCATTGTCGATCAGGTGCAGGCGCAGCCCGCTGTCCGCCGCCATGCCCGACGTGGCGGCATCAATCAGCCACTTGCCCGCAGGCTCAGCCTCGACCCAGAGAAACCAGATAAAGAACCCGCCAATCACTGCGCCGAGGTTATTGCCCGATCCGCCAACGACGACCATGACCCAGATCAGGAACGTAAAGCGCAGCGGCTGATAGGTTCCCGGCGTGAACTGTCCGTCCAGCGTGGTCAGCATCGCCCCGGCAATTCCGACGACTGCCGAGCCGAGGACAAAAATTTGCAAGTGCCGGCCCTTTACGTCCTTGCCCATCGCCTCCGCTGCGACCTCGTTATCGCGGATGGCGCGGATCATCCGGCCCCATGGTGAGTTTAGCGCCAGCACGCAGAGTGTTAAAATTACGATGAGGACGCAGGTAAAGAGGCCCGCATAGCAGAGCTTTACGAACAACCCCGAGTACTCGGTTATCAGGCCCGAGAGCATGTCTTCTTTTGCGTCGCCGGTCAGTCCCGCGAGTTTATCAGCGGCAAAGCCTTCAACCTTTTCGCGGAACCAGTCGCTTTGCTGAAGATCAACCTCGTAGGGCACAGGGCGGGGCAGTCCGGTTACGTTTTTGACGCCTCGTGTCAGCCAATCCTCGTTTTTGAGAACTGCGACGATGATCTCGGAAATGCCCAGGGTCGCGATGGCCAGATAATCAGCGCGCAGTCCAAGTGCGATCTTGCCGACCAGCCAAGCCGCGCCCGCAGCAAACAAGCCGCCGACGATCCACGAAAATATAATAGGAAGGCCGAGGCCGCCGAGATATCCGGTCTTGCCGGGGTTCACGGATTCAATTGCATCGGTTGCGGGACCGTAGAAATGGCGTGTCGCCAGATAGCCGATCACTGCGACGAGCATCACCAGAAAGAAATGACCGCGCCGTCCGCGCGTTTTGCGATGCACGAAAATTGTCGCTGCAATCGTTGCCACAAAGCAAAGCAGGGTGATCCCGATTTCCGCCCCGCCCGCCGTCCATGCCTCGCCAACCGGAGATTTTGATACCAATACCGCTGCCACACCGCCAAGTGCCGCAAAGCCCATGATCCCGACATTAAAGAGACCCGCATAGCCCCATTGGATGTTCACACCCAGCGCCATGATGGCCGAAATCAGACAAAGGTTCAGCATCCCGAGTGCGACGGTCGGGGACTGGACATGCCACACAGCCGCCAGCAGACCGGCCATAATCGCGAAAGCAACGAGCGCGCGCATTATGTGCGCCGTCCCGCAGGTGATGCGGGACCTCCCTGACGGGCACTGTGACCGGCGAGGCCCCGGATCAAGTCCGGGGCAGCGATGAGGAGAAACATCAGACCACCTTCCCTTTGAAGATCCCGGTGGGCCTGACCAACAGCACGACAACCAAAATCACAAACGAAATTGCAAATTTGTAATCGGTTGAAAGCAGTTGGAGCAGACCATCGGGTTGCCATTCCTCCGGCAAAATGTAACCGCCAAGTTTCTTGTAGGCGTAAGTCAACATAACCTCGGAAAAGGCGATAATGAATCCGCCGACAATCGCGCCGATTGGCTTGCCCAGCCCGCCGACAATAGCAGCGGCAAACATCGGCAAGAGCAACTGGAAGTATGTGAAAGGCTTGAAACTTTTGTCCAATCCGTAGAGCACACCGGCAATCGTCGCCAGCCCCGCCGCCAGAATCCACGTAATCCGCACCACCCGTTCCGGGTCGATGCCGGACAGCCGCGCAAGCGTCTCGTTATCCGAATAGGCCCGCATTGCCTTGCCGGTTTTGGTGCGTTGCAAAAACCAGAAAAGCGCGATGACGAGGATGATCGTCACAACGACAGTCATAACCTGCGACGTGCGGATCGCCAGCCCCTCGTCCAGTCCTGTGAGTTTTTTGAATTCCCGCGCCTTGATGATGAACCGCTCGCCGTCGAGGAAATTCTGATCGCCCGGCCCGATGACAAAGCGGATCAGGCCGTTCATCATAAACATGATCCCGATAGAGGCCATCAGGAACGTGATCGGTTTTGCATTCACGTCGCGGTAGTGCCGATAGACCAGCCTGTCCGTGCCCAGCAGAAACAGCACGGTTGCCAATATCCCGATGGGTAACGCGAGCAGGGCGGTGGGTAACGGCCCAAGGCTGACGCCCCAGCTTTGCAACAGCCAGGTGAACAGGATCGTCACCATCGTTCCGAAAGCCATCGTGTCGCCATGGGCAAAGTTCGAAAATCGCAGGATACCGAAAACCAGCGTGATCCCCAGCGCCCCCAGCGCCAGTTGCGAGCCATAGACGAGCCCCGGCAGCAGCACGAAGTTTGCCATCAGAATGAGCGGATTGAGCCATTCTACCATGTCAAACTGCCCGCATTATCGGGCATCGGCCCGCGATCACATTTGCGTCGGTGTCGGGTAAGATGGCAAACGCCAGTATCCTTGAGTTTCGGTCAATCCGCACAGTCTAGCCCCCCAAAAAGCTCTTGCGAACTTCGGGATCGGCGAGCAGCGCCTCGCCCGTATCCGTGAAGCGATTTTCGCCTGTTACAAGCACGTAACCGCGATCCGCGATCTCCAGCGCCTGACGTGCGTTTTGTTCGACCATCAGAACGGCAACCCCGGTATTTCGAACCTCGATGATGCGGTCGAACAGTTCGTCCATCACAATCGGAGATACACCGGCAGTCGGTTCGTCCAGCATAAGAACGGCGGGGCGGGTCATCATTGCCCGGCCTACCGCAACCTGCTGGCGCTGGCCGCCGGACAGCTCGCCCGCAGCCTGACGGCGCTTTTCCTTGAGGATCGGGAAGAGTTCGTAAATCAGCTGGATCGTATCCGCGATGTTATCGTCGCGCAGATACGCACCCATCTGCAAATTTTCTTCGACGCTGAGGCTGGTGAATACATTTTCCGTTTGCGGAACAAAGCCGATGCCCTCGGCAATACGTGCCTGAGTAGACAAGCCGGAGATATCCTTGCCATCCAGCATAACAGATCCTTCGCGCAAATTGAGCATGCCGAGAAGGGCCTTCATCGCAGTTGATTTTCCCGCACCGTTCGGGCCGACGATCACGGCAATTTCGCCCCGATCCACGCCGAGCGAGCACCCCTTGAGAATGTCCGCTCCGCCATAGCCGCCGGTCAGGTTCTGGCCGTTAAGTAACATCAGGCGATCACCCGCTTTTTTGTGACGCCGCGGCCTAGATACGCCTCGATAACGGTTTCATCGGCGCGGACCTCGGTGGCGGTTCCCTGTGCCAGTACCGAGCCCTCGGCCATGACGATCACCGGATCACAGAGCCGCGAGATGAAATCCATGTCATGCTCGATCATGCAAAAGGTATAGCCGCGCTCTTTGTTGAGTTTGATGATTGCATCCCCGATTTCCGCCAGCAAAGTGCGGTTAACGCCTGCGCCAACCTCGTCCAGCAGCACAACCTTGGCGTCCACCATCATCGTTCGGCCCAGCTCGAGCAGCTTTTTCTGGCCTCCGGACAGATTTCCGGCGCGCTCGTAAGTGAGATGCGCGATCTTGAGGAACGCAAGCACTTCTTCAGCTTTTTCGCGAATCTGGCGTTCCTGCGCGCGTACCTTTCCGCGCGCGATCCAAGCATTCATCAAGGTCTCGCCGTGCTGACGATCCGGAACCATCATCAGGTTTTCGAGGACTGTCATCGTCGAAAATTCATGGGCGATCTGGAATGTGCGCACCAAACCCTTGTGGAACAATTCGTGCGGCGTCAGGCCCGTGACATCCTCGCCATCCAAGGTGATCCGCCCGTGCGTTGGCGGGAACAGTCCGGCGATGATGTTGAAAAGCGTGGTCTTTCCCGCGCCGTTCGGTCCTATCAGGCCTGTGATCGAACCGCGTGCAATTTCGAGTGTACAGTTCTCGACTGCATGCACGCCGCCGAAGTACTTCGACACACCTTCAACTGTTATCATGCGTCCGTCCCCGTGATCCACGTTATCCCTAGCGTTGATAGAGAGATTCGCGCCAGCCCCTTGTTGTCGTATGCGGTGTTCGTAAGGTGACATTGGCAGAGCGGGTCGTGCGAATCTTCACTTGTGCAACCGTCTTCATATTGCGACATGGCTGCCGGATCGTGTGACGGGCGAGGTGACTGGATGACGAACACTCTCTATGACGGACTGCTGGCGGGCGCGGATCGCGAGCGTGCCTTTGCCGAAATACCCGGCGAGAGCGGGGCGCGGACCCGATGGTACACCTATGCACATGTCGAGGCGATTTCCGCCCGCTTTGCTGCCACCTTGGCCGCGAAGGGCGTAAAGCCGGGGGACCGGGTTGCCGCGCAGATACCGAAGTCAATCGAAGCCCTGATGCTATACCTCGGTGTTGTGCGTGCCGGGGCGATTTTTCTGCCTTTGAACACGGCCTATACCGCAGCCGAGATTGATTATTTCATCGGTGATGCAGAGCCGAAATTGTTTCTGTGTGATCCGAAATCACTGGACGGTTATGTCGGCATTGCCGAGAAATACCGCTGTCATCTTGATAGCTTTGGCGTCTGGCGCTCGCCTGATCTAAGTGCCGGAACGTTTTTTGATGCCGCGGATGCGCAGCCGCTGAGTTT
>CALGNW010000162.1 GCA_937958345.1 uncultured Neomegalonema sp.
GGCGGTCAAAGCAAAAAAGACAAAGAACCTACCGGTTCCCATAATCTTCCAGCAGGCGGAACCCAGCGCGAAAAACGCTATGATATTGAACCCCAAATGCATCCAACTACCGTGCAGCATTGCATAGCTGATCGCGGTGTACAGAGAGTCGCCCTTCCAAAAATCAGTGGCGACAAATGCATACCGGCCATAGATTTCGTTGGCGGTCGGGATACCCGCGTAAGAGATCCATCCGTATATTGCGACCATCGCCACAACCAGCGCGACAACCGGGGCTGCCTCGAATGCCTTCGGATTAAAAAACGGCTCGCGAGAGCGCCGCTGTGCGGGGGGTGGATTTTCGTCATTCATTCCGCCGAACAGTAGCGTGAATTTCGTTTCTGTCTCCCGAATTTACGGTGATACGATGAAATAATTCAGCCTCAACGGGTAACTTGCATCCGGGTTACAGCGACAGGCATAATGCGGGCGTTGTAAGAATTTTGAGGGGGCGTCGCAGGTGGCTCAGGCCGATCATCCCGAGGTATCCGTTGATCGGGGCATCGGCGGCTTACGCACCCGCATGATGTTCTCTACAGCCGTCTTATTTCTCGCAGTATTCGCGGCCATCCTGCCCCATGGGGGATTGGCCGAGGCAGTCAGCATGCGGCTGATAGCCGGTCCTTTTGCGTTGGCGCTTTTGACCGGACTATGGCTGGTGATTATTACCGAAGGAGTGATCGGTTATTTTCGTGCGCCTGACAGGCCGAGGGCTGCACTGTTACGATTGGCGCTTGTTGTGCTGGTTCCTCCCATGCGCATGGTCATATCCCCGCTTCGCCCGAATACGCGTGTTTGGTTGCCCCGTTTCGGCTGGATTGATACCGGAAAATCCTCGGTCGAAGCGATGGAGCGCCGCACCGCGATGCCGATGCTGGCCATGACCGCGCTGATCATCCCCGTCATTGCCGCCGATCTGCTGACGGGGCCGCGTGCCCATGATGTTTTGGCGGCAGAGATGGATAGCGTCACGCGATTCGACTTGTCGGATAACGGGATGCGTCTGTTTATGATGGACGAATCCCAGCGGGTCGTCGCGAATGTCGCCCGCACTGACCGGAACACCGGCCCCGGCATCGCGGGTGAATGGGCTGTTCTGGGCCGGCCTGCTGGCGATGAAGTTTCGACACTGGTTTTCGGGCAGGATGATGGTTTTACATTCCAGACCGGATGTTCTGTGACCACGGGCGTCTTTGCCTATGGCTACGGCGCGCTCGGTTTTAATGACATGGCGCGGTCACAAACGTGTCCGCCTACGTTGCTCGAAAAAATGATGTGGTTTTTAACTGCACTGATCTGGTTCTCGTTTGCATTCGAATTCATCCTGCTGGTGTCACTGGCTGAGAAAAAGCTCGAATTCTGCAAAAGAAACTGGATCAATCTTGTTATTATCCTACTGCCACTGCTTGCATTCCTGCGCTCGCTGCAATTGTTCCGATTTTTGCGGATGGCGAAGGCGGGTAAGCTGATGCGCGCCTACCGGTTGCGCGGGTTGCTGACCCGTATGATCAAAATCGCTGTGGTCTTCAATTTGATCGACCGGCTGATGTCACGCAATCCGGAAAAGTACGACGCGCATTTGCGCGAGCAGATTTTTGAAAAAGAAGCAGAACTGCTGGAATTGAAATCCAAGCTGAACCTCTGACACGCGCTGCCCTCTGAGCGGAGGGCAGCGCATTTTCCCAATCAGGCCGCTTTCGGCCCTGCTGCCATCACCTCGGGGGCAACGTCGGCTTCGTATTTGGCAAAGTTGTCGATGAACATCTGCACCAGTTTTCGGGCCTGTGCGTCGTATGCTGCCGGATCGTCCCAGGTGCGGCGCGGGTTCAAAATAACGTCCGAAACATCCGGAACCGCTTCGGGCACGTCAAAACCGAAGAACGGGTCGCGGCGGAAGGCAGCCGCATTCAATGACCCGTTCAGCGCCGCCGTCAGCAACGTGCGCGTGACGAGGATAGGCATGCGTGATCCGACACCGTGCGCGCCGCCGGTCCAGCCGGTATTGACCAACCAGCATGTCGCTCCTGTCTCGGCAATCTTACGCTTCAACAGGTTGCCGTACTCGCTCGGGCGGCGGGGCATGAATGGCGCGCCGAAGCAGGTCGAAAAAGTCGGCTCGGGGTCGGTGACACCCTTCTCTGTGCCAGCGACCTTTGCGGTGAAACCGGAAAGAAAATGGTATTCAGCCTGCGCCGGCGTCAGCCGTGCGATTGGCGGCAATACGCCAAAAGCATCACAGGTGAGCATCACGATATTCTTCGGAACGCCGCCAACAGATGTCTTTGAGGCATTCGGGATCATGTCGAGCGGATAGCAAACACGGGTGTTCTGAGTAAGCGAGCCGTCGTCAAAATCCAATTCGCGGGTGACAGGGTCCATCACCACATTTTCCAGAACCGAGCCGAACTGCGAACAGGTCGCGTAAATCTCGGGCTCGGCCTCTTGGCGCAGGTTGATTGTCTTCGCGTAGCACCCGCCCTCGAAATTGAATATCCCGCTGTCGGACCAACCGTGCTCGTCGTCGCCCAATAATGTGCGTTTGGGGTCAGCGGACAGTGTGGTTTTACCGGTGCCGGATAGACCGAAGAAGACCGCCGAGTCGTCTGGATCTCCGGTTGCATGGTTTGCCGAGCAATGCATCGGCATTATGCCTTTTTCCGGCAGGACGTAGTTCATCACACCGAAGATCGACTTCTTGTTCTCACCACCGTAGGAGGTACAGCCGATCAGAACGGTCTTTTTGGTAAATGACACCGCAATGACGGTTTCGGAACGGCAACCGTGACGGGCCGGATCGGCCTTAAACGACGGCAGGTTCAGGACAGTCCATTCGTTTTCGAAACCGGCCAAAGTATCCTGTTCCGGACGGCGCATCATGTTGCGGATAAAAAGCATGTGCCACGCCAGTTCGTTTATGAACCGCACATTGATCTGGTGGGCAGGGTCAGCGCCGCATGCCAAATCCTGAACATAAAGCTTCGCGCCCTTGGCATGAGCGATCATGTCGGCGTGAAGGGTGTCAAAGTGTTCGGCGCTCATCGAGGCGTTATTGACCCAATCAACCGTCGACTCCGTGGTCGCGTCACGAACGGTGAATTTGTCTTTAGGCGAACGGCCTGTGTGTTGTCCGGTCAGAGCCAGAAATGCGCCACCGGGAGCGAGTTGGCCTTCGCCATTCAGGAGCGCACGCTCGACCAGTGCCGGTGGCAAGTCGTTATAAAAAACACGACCCGCCTCGATTCCTAGTGATAGTGATTCATTTCTGATCCCAAATTCTTGCACGCGTCGTCCTCCGAGATAGCAACTTTGCGGGTAGATGCACCTACCTTGCGCTTTTATGGTCCCTAACAACCACTGTTGGATTGCGAAAGTCATAATGTTGCGTTGCAACCGCTTGCAATTTAAGAAAATGTTACAAAGGACATAAATGATGCAAACAGACTGGCAACATGTCACGGATTGGACCGCAGCCTATGATAACAGGGCGGCTGTACCGACGCATGAGGACTTCTTCTATGCGTGGGGCCGTGATGCAGCTGCTTTTCGGGCCGGGCGCGCACCGGAAGAGATTGCATACGGGTCCGGTGCGCGCGAGCGTCTCGATCTTTTCCGCCCCGACGGGGCGGCGCAGGGGTTGGTTGTCTTTATGCACGGCGGATGGTGGAGCCATTTTGGGCGCGAGTATTTTAGCCATCTCGCTGCCGGCCCCTTGGCGCGCGGATGGGCCGTTGCAATGCCAAGCTATACACTCTGCCCTGACACCAGCATCGGCGGGATAGTCGGACAGATGGTCCGCGCGGTTTCAAGTGCGTCGGAGGCGGCTGTCGATGGACCTATGGTCATCACGGGGCATTCGGCCGGCGGTCATTTATCAACGGTCATGGGCGCGCAGGAATGCGGCTTGCCCGAGGCTGCTGCCACGCGTTTGACCCGGATCGTATCCATCAGCGGAATTGCTGATCTGCGCCCGCTTATGCGCGTTGCAATGAATTCTGTGCTGAAGATCGACCCGGAACATGCGCGGCAGTTCAGTCCGCTTTTTCTGACGCCGCGTGGCGGCTACGATTATGTTGCATGGGTCGGAGCGGAGGAAACGGCGGAGTTTCGCCGCCAAAACGCTCTACTCGCAGACAGTTGGGGAGCGGAAGTCTCGTCGCGACGGATCGAAGCTGAAGGGCGCAATCATTTCGATGTCATTGCGGACTTGTCAGACGCCGACAGCGCACTGACGCAGCTGGTCGCACCTTAGTTGACCGCAAATAGGCTTAGAACGCTGGAACTGCGTTCTTCGGCCAAGCTGTCGAGGGTCAGTTGAAGTTGCGCGCGTTGCCGTGCGCTTTTCTCGCGCAGGGATTCCGACTGTTTGCGGAGTGCGTCATTCACGGGATCTGGAGTCCTGACCGTGAACCGGTGATCGTCGAAACAATATGGCTTTGCCGTTGTCATCGAATATCCCCCCCGGGGTATGCTATGTGTTTCGCCCGCTCCGCCGAGGAAGCCGAGCTTCAGGTCCCAATATTTGAACACCGTACATCAGAGCAATTAATAAGAAGACCATGATCGGTTTGCGTCGTGATATGTATTCTGAATTATTTGAGAGTACTTGATTTATTATTTGAATTTAATTGTGCGTCAAATTGAATAAAAGTGTGACTTTCACGACTTACAAAATCTCGG
>CALGNW010000163.1 GCA_937958345.1 uncultured Neomegalonema sp.
TACGTCCCCACGCAAAGTCACGCTGGACCAGACCCCCAAAACAAAAAAGGCCGTAGCGGATGCTACGGCCTTTCCAGAAATCGTATGAAGAACGATTAGTTCTTCGCGTAGAATTCGACCACGAGGTTTGGTTCCATCGCAACTGGGTAAGGAACGTCGCCCAGTGTTGGTGTGCGTGTGAATTCACAAGTCATTTTGTTGTGGTCAACAGCCATGTAGTCAGGCACGTCGCGCTCTGGCAATTGGGATGCCACGAGAACGATTTCCAGCTGACGGGACTTGTCGCGCACTGCGATCACGTCGCCTTCGGACACACGGTAAGACGCAATGTTCACTTTTTTGCCGTTCACTGTCACGTGGCCGTGGTTCACGAACTGACGTGCTGCGAAGATTGTTGGAACAAACTTGGCGCGGTACACAACAGCGTCCAAACGACGCTCAAGCAAACCAATCAAGTTTTCACCAGTGTCGCCTTTTACACGCTCAGCTTCGGCGTAGATGCGGCGGAATTGCTTCTCTGTCAGGTCGCCGTAGTAACCTTTCAGTTTTTGCTTAGCACGCAGCTGGATACCGAAGTCGGACAATTTGCCCTTGCGGCGCTGACCGTGCTGGCCGGGGCCGTATTCGCGACGGTTCACTGGGGACTTAGGACGACCCCAGATGTTTTCGCCCATACGGCGGTCAAGTTTGTACTTCGACGTGGTTCTTTTAGTCATCAAAAGCCTCATTCACGCGGAGACCGCGCTTCGTCTCAAAATTTACCGAGCCTTCCTCCTCCCTTGCGGGCGACAGGCATCCCCTTGCGGGGGCCACAGGCACGAACGAAAGCACCGCCCGTAATTGGGCGGCGCGAGCGGTTCGTATACAGTTGTCGTGATCCGGCGTCAAATGGGCTTTCTTGCGGACGCGCGAGCGGCTAAGAACGCCACAGAACGCTGAAGGAGAGACCCCATGCCCATCGTCACAGTTTTCGGAGGCTCCGGCTTTATCGGGCGCTATGTCGCGAAAAAGCTTGCGAAACAAGGCTGGCGGGTACGCTGTGCCGTGCGGCGTCCGAACGAGGCACTGTTCCTGCGCCCCTACGGCGATGTCGGACAGGTCGAACCGATTCAGGCGAACGTCCGCGACGAGGCATCGACCCTGCGCGCCATTCGCGGGGCGGATGCGGTCATTAATCTGGTGGCGATTCTTTATCCGACCGGAAAACAGACCTTCGAGGCCGTGCAGCTTGAGGGCGCCGAGCGCATTGCGCGCCTGTGCGCTGCCGAAGGCATCGACAATCTGGTTCATATCTCAGCCATCGGCGCGGACCCAGACAGCACAATCGCGTATGCCCAGACCAAAGGAAAAGCCGAACAAGCCGTTCTCAAGCACGTTCCGACCGCGACAATCCTGCGCCCCTCGGTCGTGTTCGGTCAGGAAGACGAATTCTTCAACCGCTTTGCGGGCATGGCCCGGATGCTGCCGGTGATGCCTCTGATCGGCGGCGATACAAAATTCCAGCCGGTTTATGTCGGTGATGTTGCCGAAGCAGCTGTGCGCGCGCTGACCGATGGTTCCGCCAAAGGGCAGACCTTTGAACTCGGCGGCCCCGAAGTCGTGACCATGCGCGGCGTGTACGAGATCATCTATGACGAGACCCGCCGCAAGCGCCTGACCCTTTCGGTTCCATGGTGGATTGCGAAAATTCAGGCTTGGATCGCCGAGATTCCGAACCGCTTGTTCGGCATGGCTCCGCTGCTGACCCGAGATCAGCTTGCGATGCTCAAGTTGGATAATGTCGTGGCCGAGGACGCAAAAACGCTTGCGGATCTTGGCGTGACGCCGACGACGATGGACTCGATCCTGCCGTCGTACCTTTACCGATATCGTCCTTACGGCCAATACGCGCGCATGAAACCGGGCGTCGACGAAAGCTGAGAGACGCTAACCCGCCTTTTCGATCGGTTCCTCGCGGGCCAGACGCCCGAAAACGCCGATAAGGTCAGCCTCCGACGCCGCAACCGCTGCACCGCCCTCAACCTGTTCCGGCGTCCACATCCACGACCGCGCGGGGTCGTCCCGCATCGCCCATGCCGGAAACAACCGCTCGGCAGCGGGACGTGAAAGCAAGCGCGTTACCTCGACATGGCGGTCATCTTCTTCGATACGGGAATAGGCCGCCTCAACGGCTTCTTCCGGCCCTTCGAGAAGCTGCAAATACAAATCACGGCGACAGATCAGCGCCCCGGTGATGTCCTCGCGCGCATTCCGAGAGCGCGCCTTGTTCATAATATTGCTCAAAATCGCCGCTTCAAAACCGAAGGGCCGCGACGCATAGATGAGTTGGATTGTTTTCATGCAGGAACGGTAACACGGTCCCGGTAGCGCGCAATCCCTAACCGTGTTGAGCGCCCGCAATCGCGCCCTGAACGGCAGCGAGATCGTTCGCCGTAATCCAGCCCTGCTCTGCCGCATCGACCGCAGCCTGTTGCAAATCCGGTTCGGCAAACACCGCTACGCCTGCGGCCTCGGCATCGCGCAGCAGTGCCGCCACCTCGGCGTCGCGCTCGTTACCGCTGACATCGCGAATCCAGACCGCCTTAATCCGCGTGCCGTGCGTTCGGACGGCCTCGGCGTAAATCTCGGCATCATGCTGGCCACTGTCGCCGACAAGAATGAAATCGAGCGCCGGGTACGTCGCGAGAATACGGTCAATCGTCGCCGTCTTATGCGCGCCGTGGCTCGACTTGAACCAGCGCGTTTCGTCGATCCCCCAGTCATCCATAAACACAGGACCCTTCGGAATCCCGTTTAGCTCTTTGAACTTCGCAATCAGATCAAACAGCTTCCATGACCCTGAAGAGACGTAGAAAATCGGATTGATCCCGCCGGTGCTTTGCAGCCCCCGATAAAGCTCGGGCAACCCGGGAAATGCCACCCGCGCCTCCGCATCGGCTTCGATTATCGTGCGAATGTTCTTCAGCGGCTCGGCAATTCCCGTGCGCAAGATGGTGTCGTCGATATCAGAGATCACCCCAAACCCCGCCTCAGCGTGGGGTCGCAGCACCGGAGCAGAAACCTCCAGTGGCGCTTGCGTCATGCCCGGAAAATCTTCCAACCGTACCGTCACCGACGACCAGCCATGCGGAAGGATGCCACGCACGGGGATTTGCACATTAAAGAACCCATCGGAGTCAGTTTTCACGGTCGTCACCAGTTCACCAACCGTGACCGAAACCGTCGCCCCCATAATCTCCTCGGCCATAAAACGGCCCAGCGTTACCGAAAGGTCTTCCCAGATGGTCGCGGCGGGCGCGGGATTTTCCACTTTGTCCTGTTCAACAACCGACCCGCGCAGCCACAGGAAGTCCTCCGTCGCCCAACCGGGGTAAGGGACAACGATCACCCGCTCGTCTTGGCCCGTTGTCCGGCGTTTTTCCATCCGGCGGCGGTCAAGCCAGTCATCAAAGCGGCTTGCGAGGCGGCGAAGCATAGACATTGGATATCTCCTTTGCCGGATAATCACCGACCCTCGCCTCTGTTCCGTGCCCGGTGACAGAATTTAAATTGACATTAACCATCCGACCCGCAGGATGCGCGGTATGAATCGTTGTATGACCCTACGTGGCCTATTGCTCCTTACTCGCCTCTGAGCGCGTCGGGTACGGCGTGTGCGCTCAGGGGACCGCTACCGCGCCATCATCAACATTCTGATTTCATATCTCCGAGGCGACCATGACCAACGCACAGCACC
>CALGNW010000164.1 GCA_937958345.1 uncultured Neomegalonema sp.
ATACGCTAGGCTGTAATACCCGAGCAGCGAGGCGGGCAGAATGATGTGACTGACCGCATTCCAGAACACCTCCCAATTGCCGTCAAGCATACTGTCGATCAGAATCATGCCGGTCACTTCGGGCACAATATCCATATAGAAAATGCCAACCCGTCCCGGCCCGCCGACCCAGCCGAGAATGCCATAGAAAATCAGCAAGCCGACCAGCCCAAGCCAGAATATCGGCATCGAATACCCGACCAGCGCGACCACCCGTGCGATCTGATCAATCCATGTTCCGCGATGCACGGCGGCAAAAACGCCCAGCGGTACGCCGATAACAACACCGATGATCGTCCCGATTGTGGCCAGCTCTAGCGTGGCCGGAAATACCCGCGCGATGTCCTCGGCAACGGGCCGCCCGTTCAGCCGCGACATGCCGAAATCGCCTTGCAGCACATCGGAAAGGTAATAGCCGAACTGAACGATCAGCGGCTTATCCAGCCCCATTTCGATAAAGGTCGCATCATAGAGTTCTTTGGTGGCGCGCTCACCGACAACCGCAATCACCGGATCAATCGGCATCACCCGACCGATCATGAATGTCACGAACAAAAGGCCCAGCATCGTGAACGCAATTGCGCCGAGCGTTTTGACAATTTTGATGAGGGTTGTGAGGGCGGCTGACTCGTGCCGTTCGGTCTGCGTTGACTCTGTCATGCGATCCTTACCCCGCCCCCGAATTTAATCGGGGACGGTTTTTGACGTCAGGAACTTACTTCGTCACAGGCCAGTAAGACACGGCGGTAATCGCGCCGCCGAGGTTCAGGTTCTCGATTGAGTCTTTGCGTCCCGTCTGTTCGATCTTTTGGAACATGATCGCAAACGGGGCGGTCTGTTGGTGCAAGCGCTGAATTTCCTCATACATCGCGCGGCGTTTGTCGGTGTCGCCCTCGATAACGGCGGCCTCGACCATCGCGTTCATGTCACCGGGCTCCCACGCGTTGCGATAGGCGAGCAGGCCCGTCGCTTTGACTTCGTCGGAGTTGTCAGGGTTGAACGCGAACGTACCCGCATTGGTTTGCGGATCAGGGTAATCCGGTCCCCAAGCACCGATATACATATCCAACTCGCGGGCGCGGTATTTGGTCAGGATTTGCTTGCCCGTTCCGATGGTCAGGTTCAGCGTGATGCCCGCCTGAGCAAACGTGTTTTGCAGCGATTGTGCGATTTCAACACGCTCCTGCGCCTCGCGCACACCGGCGGTGATTTCAAATCCGTCCTCGACACCGGCCTCGGCCAGCAGAGCCTTGGCTTTTTCAACATCGAGGCTGTACGGCTTGTCGTCGATTTCGCCCAGATACGTGCGTGGCAGGAATGCCTGATGGATCGTGTACTGGCCCTTGAGGAAGCTGTTCTGCATCCCCTCGTAATCAATCAGGTATTTCAGCGCCTCGACCACCTTGGGCTTCGACAGCATCTCGTGCTTTTGATTGAACGAGGTGTACATCAGACGTCCGCGCAACTCGCTGTCGATGGCCACGCCATCCACCTTTGATGCCCCTGCAACGTCCTCGGGGTTCAGATTGCGCGCAACATCAATATCGCCTTTTTCGAGCAAAAGACGCTGCGTCGCACTTTCCTGAATGTGGCGCACGATCACGCGTTTCATGGCAGGCGCGCCGAGATAAAAGTCAGGATTTGATTGCAGTGTAACCGACTCGCTCGGCTTCCAGCGCAGCACTTTGTACGCGCCCGAACCGGCTGTGTTGGTCTTCAGCCACTCGTTGCCCATATCGCCGTCTTTTTCGTTCTCCATGACGGTTTTCTTGTCGACGATCCCGCCGATGGTTGCCGTCAGACAGTTAAGAACGAAGGACGTCGCGTATTTCTGATCGGTGGTAATCGACAGCGTGTTGCCGTCTGCCTTGATCGTTTCTTCGACGTTCTCGGGCGTAAATCCGAATTGCGTCAGGATGAACGAGGGCGTTTTGCCCAGCGTGACAGCGCGGCGCAGCGAAAACTCGGCGTCCTCGGCGGTGACCGGATTGCCGGAATGGAACGTGATGCCTTCGCGCATGGTGAAGGTGATGGTCTTGCCGTCCTCCGACACCTCCCAGCTCTCGGCCAGATCGGGGGTGTAGCCTTTGCTGAGATCCATCGGATCAAAGTTGACAAGGCGGCCATAGACATTGCGGATGACATCGCTGCCCGCAAACTCGAACGATTCCGCCGGATCGAGCGTTGTGATATCGTCAATCCGGTTCGCGATAACCAGCATGTTTGACGGCGTGTCCGCGAATACTTGCGTTGCAGGGACAGCGACCGAAGCGGCGGCGACGGTAAAGATCGCGCCTGTCATTAAAGAACGAAACTGTTTCATGTCTTCCTATCCTGTTTTCTTGCGTCGATAAGCACAGCCAAGCCGCTGTCGCCCATCAGGGTGACCCGAATTCCGTCAAGCAGGACGGAATCGAAAAGGGTATGATTCAAGCCTAGGCGGAAGTTTGACCGAATGGCAAACTTTCACACGCGGATCGGACGCGAAGGCCGGAAATGGCGAAAAACAGCCGCTCCCCCCCTCGCGCCTTGCACTCTTAGCCGGTGAACACGATCAGCAAATCCTTGGCATCGACCTGCGCGCCGGGGACGGCCACAACCCGCGCGATTTCGCCATCCTGATCGGCATTGATGGCGGTTTCCATCTTCATGGCCTCCAGCGAGAGCAGCAAATCACCCGCCTTGACCTTCTGGCCCGCAGAAACGGCAACCGAGGCGACCGAGCCGGGCATCGGGGCGGCTATATGCAACGGGTTGGTCGCGTCGGCCTTTTCGGCACGCCCCGCAACAGCCGCCGCCGAGCGGTTCGGCACACGGATGACGCGCGGCTGGCCGTTCAATTCGAAGAACAGCTTGACGTCGCCTTCGGGCGTGGTTTCCGACAGGGTTTGCAGGCGGATTTGCAGGGTCTTGCCCGCCTCCAGATCGACGCTGATTTCCTCGCCCGCTTCCATGCCATA
>CALGNW010000165.1 GCA_937958345.1 uncultured Neomegalonema sp.
GGCGACATTGATGTTGGCGCGCTTGTTTCTCGCCGTATCTCGCTTGATGATGCCAGTGACGCGCTGGCGGCGCTGAACAATTATGCGGGAGAGGGTGTTGCGGTGATTGATCGTTTTTAAGTTTGCGAGCCGCGCGTCCGCGTCAGATACAGCGGCCGCCGTCAACCTCCATACAGACGCCTGTAATCATGCTCGCTTCGTCTGAACATAGGTAGCAGGCGGCATTTCCCATATCTTCAGGCGTCGAAAACCGGCCAATGGGGATCGTGGATAAAAACTTCGCGCGCACCTCGGGTGTGTCCTCGCCCATGAATGATTTTAGCAGTGGGGTTTCACCGGCGACCGGGTTGAGAGCGTTTACGCGTATTCCCTCCGGTGCAAGTTCAACGGCCATGGACTTTGTTGCGGTGATCATCCAGCCCTTAGAGGCGTTGTACCATGTCAGACGCGGGCGGGGGCTGACCCCCGCGGTCGAAGCAACATTCAGCACAACGCCGCCGCCGTTTTCGCGCATGTGCGGGATGATATGTTTTGCGGTCAGATAAACCGACTTGGCATTCACCGAGAGAACGCGATCAAATTCGTCTTCATCAACATCGGTCATCGGTTGGGGCAGGTGCGTGATACCCGCATTGTTGACGAGAATGTCGATGGCTCCGAATGCGGTGCGGGCGGCAGCGGCCATTGCCACTACGTCTTCGTTTTTGCTTACATCACACCGATAAGCGATAGCAGTGCCGCCCACCCCTTTGGCAACCTCTGCTGCGGTGTCCTCGTTCAGATCGACAACAAGAACCCGCGCGCCCTCGGCGGAAAATTTGCGCACAATCCCGGCACCGAAACCGGACCCGCCGCCCGTGACGATGGCTGTTTTACCCTGTAGACGCATGGTCACTCCTATCCGTGAAATGCTGCAACTGTTTTTAATGTTGAGAATCCGTAGAGAGCTTCGAAGCCCTTTTCGCGGCCATGGCCCGACTTGCCCGCGCCGCCGAAGGGCAGCTCGACCCCGCCGCCTGCGCCGTAGTTGTTGATGAAGATTTGGCCCGAACGGATTGCTTTGGCCAATCGCATTTGGCGCGCGCCGTCCTTCGTCCACACCGATGCGACCAGACCGTAATCGGTGCCGTTGGCGATGGCGAGGGCCTCGGCCTCGTCTCTGAAGGGAATGAGTACCTGTACCGGTCCGAAAATTTCGTCTTGAGCAAGCGTATGGTCGGCGGGGACGTCCGCAAATAGCGTTGGCGCAACGTAGTGCCCGCCCTCGGGTAGATCCGCCGTCAACGTCGCTTTGCCTGCTATCGCAAGGTTGGAACCTTTGCTCAGGAAATCCTCGACGATTTCCTTCTGGCGGGCAGAGATGAGCGGCCCCACGTCAAGATCGTCCGCCGCAGGCCCGACGCGCAGCGCGGAGTAGAGTTCGGCCATCCGGTCGCGTACTTCTTCGTAAATACCGTGTTGGACCAGAATCCGAGACGAGGCCGAGCAGGTCTGACCGGCATTCTGAATTCCGGCATTGACGAGGAAGGGAAGGGCAGCATCAATATCGGTATCATCAAAGACAAGCTGCGGAGATTTGCCTCCCAGCTCTAGCGTAACCGGCACGACGTTTTCGGCGGTTGCCGCCTGGATAAGTTTTCCGACACGGACCGATCCGGTGAAGGAAACGTGATTGACGCCCGAATGTGCGGACAATGCTGCACCCGCTTCGGCCCCCAATCCGGGAACGACACTTAACGCGCCGTCCGGCAATCCCGCCTGACGGGCGATCTCGGCAAAGGCAAGGGCGGTCAGGCATGCCTCCTCAGCCGGTTTCAGAATGCTCGCATTGCCCATTGCCAAGGCTGCGCCAACCGAACGTCCGATGATCTGCATCGGATAATTCCACGGTACGATATGCCCGGTAACGCCATGCGGTTCGCGCAGCGTGTAAACTGTATAGCCGTCGAGATAGGGGATCGTTTCGCCGTGAACCTTGTCCGCCGCGCCGCCATAAAATTCCATATACCGCGCGAGCGCGACAGCGTCGGCCTTTGCCTGCTTTAACGGTTTGCCGACATCCGCAGCTTCGATCTGCGCAAGCGCATCAGCGTTTTCAAGAACAAGTTGCCCCATCTGCGCCAGCATGCGGCCCCGTTCGGCTGCCGTTGTTCGCCCCCATGTTCCGTGCAGCGCGTTTCGGGCCGAGAGAACGGCGCGTTCGACGTCTGCTGAGTTGCCGCGCGCTATCCGTGCGATTTCTTGTCCGTTTGACGGGTTTTCCAGAGCGAGGGTTTCACCGCCGAGAGGGGCGACCCATTGATTGTCGAGAAAGCATTTCGAGGGATCGAACCAGAGGTCACTAAGCATCGGTTGCTCCTTCAGGCAGCGTCGGTATCGCTGCGATCAGCGATTTAGTATAGGCGCGTTGCGGATTGACGAAGATCTGTTCTGTCGGTCCGCGTTCGACAATTTTTCCGGCCTGCATAACCAGAACGCGGTCTGTGATGGAGCGCACAACGGAAAGATCGTGCGAGATGAACAGGTAGGTCAGGCCAAACCGCGCGGCGAGGTCGGTCAGAAGGTCGAGGATTTGCGCACGGATTGAAACGTCCAATGCCGATACGGCTTCGTCCAGAACGATTAGTTCAGATTTGATGATCAAAGCGCGGGCGATTGCAATGCGTTGACGCTGGCCGCCGGAAAATTCGTGGATGTATTTGCTCTTATCTGCGGGCGTCAGGCCGACGCTCAGCAGCGCCTCGTCGATTGCCTTTGCGCGGTCAGCACCTTTTGGCGGTGTGTCGAGCAGATGGAAGGGTTCGGTAATCAGGCGCTCGACCGTGTGCCGGGGATTAAACGAGCCATAGGGGTCCTGAAAAACCACCTGCATTTTTCGCCTGACAGCACGGTCGGGTGTGTTGCCTGCGAAAACGGGTTTTCCATCAATCAGGATCTCGCCGCCCTGAGTTTTGTCCAAGCCGAGGATCGCCCGCGTCAGGGTCGACTTCCCGCATCCGCTCTCGCCGACAAGGCCGAGGCTCTCGCCTTTGTTGAGCGTGAAGGAAACGTCATCGACGGCGCGGAATTTGCGTGGTGCGCCAAACAGAGTCTTGCGGGGCATGGTGTAGTCGCGGACGACATTCTTAACCTGAAGCAAAGGCGCCGTTGGTGGTTGCGGCGCGCGGTCCGGTTGGTGACCTGACGCGGCGAACAGTGCCTTTGTATACGGATGCTGCATTGTCCGGTGCAGAGTTGCCCCGTCACCTTCTTCTACGACTTCACCCTGCCGCATGATCGAGATGCGGTCGGCGATGCCCGAAACAACAGCAAGATCATGGGTAATGAGCATGAGGCCCATGCCGTCCTCGCTGACCAGCCGCCTCAGCAGATCGAGGATTTCCGCCTGTGTCGTGACATCGAGCGCGGTGGTGGGTTCGTCCGCGATCAGCAGTTTCGGTTGCAGAGCGATGGCCATGGCGATGACGACCCGCTGACGTTGTCCGCCGGATAATTCGTGCGGATACCTGCTGAGAGGAAAACGCGCGTTCGGTAACTCGCACCGTTCCAGCGTGGCGGCGGCACGGCGCATCGCTTCGCGGCGGCTGGTCTTCGGTTCGTGAATGCGGATTGTTTCGGCAACTTGTGCCCCGATCGTGTGAAGAGGGTTCAGGGCCGTCATAGGCTCTTGAAAGACCATACCGATATCGTTGCCGCGGATACTGCAAAGGGTTTCTTCGGTTGCCGTCAGCAGGTCGTGACCCGCAAATGTTATCCGCCCGCTACAGGTGGATCTGTCGGGCAACAGTTGCAGGACCGAGAATGCGGTCATGGACTTCCCTGATCCACTCTCTCCAATCACGCCGCGAATCTGACCCGGCTCGACTGCCATCGAGACGTTTTGGAGGATTGGTTTCGTGTCGATGGACAACGAAAGTTTGTCGATAATGAGCAGGCTCATCGGCCAGCCCTGCGCAATCGGGGATCGAGCATATCGCGCAAGCCGTCTCCGGCAAGGTTCAGGCCCAGCACCGTCAGCAGGATGGCGAAGCCGGGGAAGAGGGCCATATGCGGCGCGAGACTGATAAGAGTCTGACTGTCGGCGAGCATGCGGCCCCAGCTGGGTGTCGGCGGCTGTGCGCCCAGTCCGACGTAACTCAGCGCGGCCTCGGCGAGGATGCCGAGTGAGAATTGAATAGTGCCCTGAACGATCAGGAGGTTGGTGACGTTGGGCAGAATATGTTCGACGGAAATGCGTGCGGCGCTTTTGCCCGATACGCGCGCCGACAGGATGTAGTCCTGGGTCCAGAGTGATAGCGCCGCTCCGCGCGTCAGCCTTGCGAAGACGGGGATGTTGAATATTCCGATCGCGATTATCGCATTGAGCGCGGACGGGCCGAAGATAGCGGTGATCAGGATAGCAATGAGCAGTGACGGGAAGGCGAATACGACGTCATTGCCCCGCATGATCACTTCGTCCAGCAGGCTGCCTTTGCGTGCAGCGGCGGTTAGGCCGAGCGGCACACCGAAGCCCATACCAATGCCGACGGCAACAAGCGCGACGGCTATTGATGTTTGCGCACCGACCATGATCATCGAAAAGATGTCACGGCCAAAGTGATCGGTTCCGAACCAGTGGATCGCGGAGGGCGTTTGCATCTTTTGCGAAATCGCCAGCTTGGTGACGTCGAACGGCGTCCAGAACAGCGAGACGAGCGCGCCGATGATGAAAACGGCTGTGAGCGCGATACCGAGGGTCAGATTGCGGTTCATGCGCGGGCCCGCAGTCTGGGATCGACCCACGCATAGGCAAGATCAACCGTGAAGTTGACGAGGATGACCGCAAAGACGAGCAGCATCACAACGCTTTCGACAACGATCAGATCGCGCTGGGAAATGCTTTGAAAGACAAGACGACCCAATCCGGGCAGATAAAAAACGTTCTCGATAATGATTGCCCCGGCCAGCAAAAAAGAAAACTGCAAGCCGATGATTGTCAGAACCGGAATGAGGGCGTTGCGCAGCGCGTGCCGCCACAATGCCTGCCTCCGTGTCAGGCCCTTGGCACGACTGGTACGGATATAGTCCTGACCCAGAGTGTCGAGCAGTGACGAGCGCATTACCCGGGCGAGGATGGAAGCTTGGGGGAGGGCGAGGGCGATGGCGGGTAATGTGAGGGCCTTTATCGCGGGCCAAAAACCGTTTTCCCAACCGGGAAAGCCGCCGGCGGAGAACCAACGCAAATTAATCGAGAACAGCAAGACCATCAGTATCGCGAACCAGAAGTTCGGAATTGCGACGCCAAGCTGGGTAACGCTCATCACCGCAACGTCGGTCCTGGACCCGCGACGCGTGGCCGCGAAAATACCCGCCGGAAACGCGATGAGGACCGTCAGGGTAAGGGCGTAAACGGCGAGGGGTAATGAAATCCAAAGCCGGTCTCCGATGATCTCTGACACCGGCGAGCGATAGGTATAGGACGTGCCGAAGTTGCCGGTCAGCAGACCGCTGACCCAGCTGAAATACCGCTTGATCAGGGATTGATTGAGGCCGAGTTGATCGCGCAATGCTTCGACCGCCTCTGGCTTGGCGTTGAAGCCGAGCATGAACGACGCCGGATCGCCGGGAATAACTTCGATTGCCGCAAAGATAACCAGACTCGCGATAACGAGGCTGATGACCAGCGATTGGAGACGTTTGAGGGCATAGCGGAGCATTGTGCGGAGCCAACTTCATCGATGCGGAAGCGTGTCCGCAGATGACCGGAGCGGGTTTGCCGATGAGCGCACCCCCGCCAGCGCAGGGGTGAACCGTGTTCTGGTTAGTCTTCCCAGGAAACCGCGGTCAGGTCGAGCGCCTGCGTCGGTGCGTTTTCCCAGATGCCTTTGAGTTTTGCATTGACCACCGAGGTCAGCGCGAGCTGGAACAAATACCCGTTCACCGCGTCGCGGGCGATGGTCATTTGCGCCTTTTTTAGCGCCGTGCTGCGCTTTTTAGGATCGGACTCGGTCGACAGGTCCTTGATCATCTGCTGGAAATCGGCGTTGTCATATTGGAAGTAGTATTCCGGGCGCGCGTAAATTCCAATGTCCATCGGTTCGGTGTGCGAGACGATGGAGAGGCCGAAATCCTTGCCCCGGAACACCTGCTCTAACCATTGCGCCCATTCCAGATTAGAGATTTCCGTCTCGATGCCGACTTCGCGAAGCTGTGCCGCGATGATCTCGCCGCCGCGCCGCGCGTAGGAGGGAGGCGGGAGTTTTAAGGTTGTTTTGAATCCATCCTCAAGACCGGCCTCTTTCAGCAGCGCTTTGGCTTTTTCCGGGTCGTAGTTCGAGAAATTGGTCAGGTCGACATAGTCCGGGTGGTGCGGCGCGAAGTGCGTGCCGATGGGCGTGCCGTACCCGAACATTGCGCCGTCGATAATCGCGCTGCGGTCGATAGCGTGGCTGACCGCACGGCGCACCAGCAGATTGTCGAACGGTTCCTGCTTGTTGTTGATCGACAGGATCGTCTCGCCCTCGGTCGAGCCGGATAGCACGGTGAAGCGGGGATCAGCCTCGAAGCTTGCAAGGTTTTCCGGTGCCGGAAAGCTGTAGAAGGCGTCGATATCCTCGGCCATCATCGCGGCGAAAGCAGCGGTGGGTTCGGAGATGAATTTGAAGGTCGCGCTTTCGAGTTTAGCGGCGTCGCCCCAGTAATCATCGTTTCGGACGAGGGTAATTTTATCGCCCTTGGCCCAGTTTCCAAACGTGAACGCGCCTGTTCCGACAGGGTTGTTTTTGATGTCCTCGATGCTTTCAGGTGCAACGATCACAGCGTCGCCCCATGCGAGATTGAACAGGAAATCACCCTGCGGTTTCTTCAGGGTGATCTTTACGGTGGTGTCGCCCTTTGCTTCGACCTTGTCGATATTCTCGAACAGTGCCTTTTGGGCGTTGGTCGAGTCCTCGGCCCGCGCGCGGTCGAGTGAGAAAACAACATCACCCGCGTCCAGCGTACTGCCGTCATGGAAAGTGACGCCCTCGCGCAAGGTGAAAGTATAGATGCAACCGTCGGCGGAAATCTTCCAGCTTTCGGCAAGGCCCGGCCCGACCGATCCATCGGGACCGAAGCGCGTCAGACCCTCAAAGACGTTGGAATAAAGCACCTGATCAATCGCGCCTGCCGCTGCGCTGGTCGGATCAAGGTGCGGGGGTTCCAGTTGCAGGCCGATGGTTACGCCGGTTTTTGCGGCGTGGGCTGCATTCATGGCCGTCATCAAGGCGATGGCCGCTACAGCAAGGTTTCTGGTGATTTTCATATCAAAGTCCTATCCACAACGCCCTGCGGCGCGTCATTCCGGTTTGAGTAGATCGATCAGAGTTTGTCCCATGACCTTCGCCGAGTCGACCATATCGTCGATTCCGATATATTCGTCGGGTTTGTGCGCCAGTTCGAGCAGTCCGGGACCATAGGCGATACAGTTTTTCAGCTTGCCGATACGGTCAATGTGTTTTTGGTCGTATGTGCCGGGGCTGACGACGTATTCCGGGGCTTTGCCGAGAACCGAGCCGATTGATTTTGCGACGCTTTCGACAACCGGAGCGTCTTTTTCGGTCATGGTAGGCGAAACGCTCCACATTTCGCGCAGATCATAGCTGAAGTTTTCGCGTTCCAATTTGACCTTTTCCAGAACATCGCGGATTTCGCCGCGGACTTCATCCTCGGATTCTTCAATCAGATAGCGGCGGTCGATGATCATGCGGGCGCGGTCGGGAACACAGGCCGAGGGCAATCCGGTAAAGTCAGGTGCAGGCTCTGCCTGTCCGCCGTGGAAGGAATTTATGTTCATGGTCGAGTTTCGCGCGCCAACCGGAACCACCGGCATTTCGGTGTGCTTTGCGGCAAGGGCCGGATAGAGGCTTTGCTCCATTTCATGCAATACCGCGCCCATGTGCCGGACAGCGCAATCACCGAGGAAGGGCATGGAGCCGTGCGCGATCTCTCCGTGGGTTTCGATCTCTGCCCACCAGACGCCGCGATGTCCCAAACAAATGCGATCTTTTTGGAGCGGCTCGGGAATGATGACGTGCTGGACGCGTTCAGGGTTGAAGTAGCCTTGTTCGGAGAGGTAGGCGACGCCGCCATAGCCGCCGGTTTCCTCGTCGGCAGTGCCGGAGATTTCGATTGCTCCGGCAAAATCAGAACAGATTTCAAGGAAGGCTTCTGCGGCAATGATCGAGGTGGCGAGGCCGCCCTTCATATCACACGTCCCGCGGCCATAGATCTTGCCGTCTTTGACCTCGCCGCCGAACGGGTCTGTTGTCCAGCCCTGACCAACCTCGACCACATCCGTGTGCGAGTTGAAGTGGACGCACGCGCCGGGGCGGTTGCCCTCCCTTCGGGCGATGATGTTCCAGCGCGGGTATTTCTCGCTGTCGCCGGGGGTGTCGTGGGCGCGGATGAGTTTGCAGTCGAAACCCGAGGCGGAAAGGCGGGTTTGGATGAACTCGCAAATATCGCGGTAACAATCCCCCGGCGGGTTGAGCGTCGGTATCCGAACGAGGTCTTGGGTCAGTGCGATTAGATCGTCACGCTTATCCGTGATCCGTGCGTGCAGGTGTCCGGTCTGGTCAGGAGCCATGCCATTCCACCGTATAAAGGTCATGGCGTCGGTCGTTGAAGTTTTGTACCGCGCCTTCGGCCCTCGCCCAATCGAGTAACGCGAGGTCGAGGTCGGCAAAAATAATCTGCTCGACGTTCTCGCTTGCCTCCGCCGCGATCCCGTCGCGGGCGAACGGAAAATCGCAAGGCGTCAGAATTGCGCTTTGGGAGTAGTTGATGTCGAGGTTATCGACATGGGGCAGGTTTCCGCAGTTGCCTGACGTGACAACAAAAAACTGGTTTTCGACAGCGCGGGCCTGACAACAATACCGCACGCGCAAGTGACCCTGGCG
>CALGNW010000166.1 GCA_937958345.1 uncultured Neomegalonema sp.
AGCGCGGTGTCGAAATACGCCTCCGGCCCCGCCATCGTCTCGAACGGGAATGCGAGATGAAACACGGCATTCGGCGCGGCGGCTATCAGAGCCGCACGAACGCTGGCGGCATCATAGTCATACAGCGCGGCGCGCAGAGCCTTGATCATGGGGCGCTCTGAGAGGGGCGGGGTGCTTCGGCCTCGCCCCGGTCGTATTTCTCCCACCCTTCGCCGTTGAAAACATCGACGCCAAGCTGGGCAAGGACATGGGGAAAATCGACCATGACCCAGTTATCCTCGATCTTACCGTCCGAGACTTTCCAAAAATCCATATCGCGGATGGTGATGCGCTTTCCCGTGGGTTCGACGCCCATGAACTTGCCGGAATGAGTGGCCTCCTGCCGTCCGAACGCCGCCGCCCATTCCCCCATATAAAGACGCGCCTCGTCAACGCAGACCTTGTCGGAAAACGCGGCCTGAAACGGGCGCTGCCAGTTATCCTGAAACTCGACAAGGCCGTCCTTGTGGCCGCAACCCTGATTGCCCATCCAGCGGAAGGTCTGTTTGAAAAACGCGCCGATGTCGTCGATGCGGTGATCGTTGAGGCCGTCAACCATCCCCTCGATCACCGCGCGGGTCTCGTCGGTTTTGGACATATCCGTATCGCGGGTCAGCGCGGCTTGCTCGGGGCGGGAGCCTTTCATAGGGGCAGGTCCGTTATGTTGTGCGGTCGGCGCCGCGAAAAAGGGAAGAAACCGGCGGGTGCGCGCCGTGCATGATCGGACGTTGACAAGATTTGAATGCGTATGCAAGCCCTGAGGGGTGTTCCCGCTGCGGGCTTTATCCATCGGACGGAAAATGACAATTCATCAGACCAACAAGAGCCATTTGTATTCTGCGCTGTCGCGGCTGGCCGAGGCCGAGGGGCCGGATTTGCGGGCGGTTCTGACTGATCTTTATCACCCTGACGCCGAATGGCGCGGGTCGCATCCGCTGAACGAAATGCGCGGTGTTGATGCGATGGAGGCGCAGGTCTGGGGGCCGCTGAAACGCGCGATGCCTGACCTTGAGCGCCGCGATACGATGGTGGTCGGCGGAACCTACGAGGGGCGCGATATGGTCGCGTGTCTCGGCCATTACTGCGGGACGTTCCGCGAGAACTGGCTGGATATTCCCTCGACGGGGCGGCCTGTGTACCTGCGCTATGGCGAGGTGCATGTGGTTGAGGACGGGCGGATTGTGCAGTCATCGTGCCTTTGGGATATGCTCGACCTGATCCGGCAGGCGGGGTTCTGGCCGATTGCGCCGAGCCTGGGGACCGAGGGGATGTGGCCGGGGCCGCTGACCGCCGATGGGAGTGTCTTACGCCCCACCGATGCCGATGAGGGGGCGGCAAGCCTTGCCCAGACGCTCGCGATGCACAAGGCGCTGGGGGATTACAACGACCTCGACAATGCGGGGCGCGAGGGCTTGCTGACGATGCCGCAAAAGGAATACTGGCATCCCAAGATGATGTGGTACGGCCCGTCGGGCATCGGCACAACACGCGGTTTGCAGGGGTTTGTCGACTATCATCAACTGCCCTTCCGCATCGCGTTTCCGAACCGCAAGGGCGGCGGGCAGATTACGGATCGCAGCAAGGGCGGGCATTACGTGCGCATTGGTGACGGTCCCTATTCCGTCACCGGCGGCTGGCCGAGCGTGCGGGCGCATCATTCGGGGGGCGATTTCCTCGGCGTGGGGCCAACGGGGCGCGATGTACAGATGCGGGTGATGGATTTTTACCTGCATCACGAGGGCCTGATCCGTGAAAACTGGGTTCCGCTCGATATTATCGACCTGCTGCTGCAAATGGATGTTGATGTGTTCGACCGGATGAAAAGTCATTTCCGGCGCGGGGCATTTTAACGGATTGCAATTCGGGGATGAAATCCGCGGGCGGCTGGTGTATCGGATGCCATGACAGATAAATCCAATTCCCCCCATGCCACCGGCATTATATGCCCTGCCGCCCCTGCCCATCGCGAGTATCGCTCGGCGCGCGAGGCGGTGGATGCCCTGCGCGGCCTTTATGACCTGAGCACCAATTTCCTGCGCGACCGGTTTTCCGAAACGCTGGAGGGCACGCCGGTTGCCGGACGGTATCGCGCATTTTATCCCGAGATACGGTTGCGGACGGACTCGCACTCGCTGGTCGATTCGCGTCTGGCGTTCGGGTATGTGTCGGGACCGGGCGAGTTTGCCACCACGATCACGCGACCCGACCTGTTTGACGAATATCTTGAAGGGCAGATCGAGCTGCTGCTGGAGAACCACAGCGCGCCGGTTTCGATTGGCCTGTCGCAAACACCGATCCCGCTGCACTTCGCGTTCCTTGAGGGCACGCATATCGCCGGATCGATTCAGGACAAGATAGACCGGCCCCTGCGCGACGTGTTCGATGTGCCGGACCTGTCGGCCACCGACGACAAGATCGTTAATTCGCGGCTGGAACCCGACGAACATGACGTCGTGCCGCTGGCGCCGTTTACCGCCCAGCGGATTGATTACTCGCTGCACCGGCTGGCGCATTACACCGCGACCTCACCGACGCATTTTCAGAACTTTGTCCTGTTCACGAACTATCAGTTTTATGTCGACGAATTTATCGCCTTCGCAAAAAATGCCGTGGCGGATACGGCGTCGGGGTACGAGCTGTTTGTCGAGCCGGGGGGCAGGATCACCAGCGCAAGCGGTATAGAGGGCGAGGCCGCCGCGCGCATGCCGCAGATGCCCGCCTATCACCTGACCCGCCCGAACAGCGCCGGGATTACGATGGTCAATATTGGCGTCGGGCCGAGCAATGCCAAGACGATCACCGACCACGTCGCCGTCCTGCGCCCGCATACATGGCTGATGCTGGGCCATTGCGCGGGACTGCGCAACTCGCAACGGCTGGGTGATTATGTGCTGGCCCATGCGTACCTGCGCGAGGATCATGTGCTGGATGACGACTTGCCCGTCTGGGTTCCCGTGCCGCCGCTGGCTGAGGTTCAGGTCGCGCTGGAACAGGCCGTCGCCAGTGTTACCGGCCTGACGGGGTACGAGTTGAAGCGGATCATGCGAACCGGAACGGTGGCGACCATCGACAACCGGAACTGGGAGTTACGGGACCAGACGGGGCCGGTTCAACGCCTGTCCCAAAGCCGCGCCATCGGCCTCGATATGGAAAGCGCCACCGTCGCCGCGAACGGATTTCGGTTTCGGGTTCCCTATGGGACTCTATTATGCGTGTCCGACAAGCCCCTGCACGGCGAGCTTAAGCTGCCCGGCATGGCAACGGACTTTTACAACACCCAAGTCCGCCAGCACTTGCAGATCGGGATTACGGCGCTGGAAACCCTGCGCGATATGCCGCCGGAGAAATTGCACAGCCGGAAGCTAAGGTCGTTTTATGAGACGGCGTTTCAGTAGAGGGGGGCGCGGTCTGGCCGAGACGCTATGCTGTGCCGAGCGCGGTGCAGCATGAAAAGCTGCATTTGATTTAGGGCTTGTTGCTAGACGAAGGAGGCCCCGCAGCAAGTGCGGGGCAGCGATAATCAGTCGATCTTGGTTCTTCGCCTCCTCTGCTCTCGATGATTTTTCCTTCGGAAAAATGCATCTGCCGCTGACGGGTTTGCGCTGATGTTGAGGTCAGACGCATTTTGCGCTTGCAAAGTATCTGCTTGGGTTTTCGGTCTCTTCGGCTCTCGATGATTTTTCCTTCGGAAAAATGCATCTGCCGCTGACGGGTTCGTGCCGTTGGACAGGTCGGACGCATTTTGTGCTTGCAAAATGCTTATTGTTCTATTAATGTTCTTTTCGATTTTGACACGCGAAAGGACGCCATGACTGCCGACACCGACCGCTTTGTTGAACATAACCGCCTCGCGCTGTTGCGCGTTTTGGCGGGGTTGTTCGCGATGGCGGGGTTGGAGCCGGGGTCAGGGGTGACGGCGGTTTTGCCGCGCCGTGTGAAGTTTGCAATCCTGCGCGTCTTGCGCAGGGCCGAGTCCGCCGGTCGCCGGTTGATTTTTGCCAAGGCGCGGGCGCTGGATATTCCGGCCTATGTCCCGCGTGACAAGCGCGCCCGAACCAAGGCCAAGGCAACGGGGGCGCGGCGCGCATCGACGCGGCCTGCGCAATTTCAACTGATCGACCCGCGAAAATTCCTCGAAGAACTGTTCCCAAACCGCAAGGCGCGGCGGGCGCAGCGCAAGCAGCGCGGAAAATCGCGCCTGTTGTTTCGCATTGCCGGAACCGACGGCCAGCCCGATTACGAGGCGTGGTCCGAGGCCGAACCGCCGCTGTCGCCCGATGATCCGCTGAATGCTGTTCCGTTATCACGCCGGATGCAGGCGCTGTTTCATGCCCTGTCCGATCTGGACAAACAGGCACAGCGGATGGTGCGCGAGATTGCCAAGCGGCGGGCGGCGAAACCCGGCCCCGGATCGGTTCCGCCCTTGCGCTACGGCCCCCCGCCGGGCCACCGCAAAACGCCGGTTGACGAGGTCGATGCCATCCTCGGCAACTGTCACTGGCTGGCGCGGCAGGACCCTGTCCCGCCGGACCGGACCTGAGATTTAGCGGCTTTTGGTACTCCCGTTTGCGGGAGGTTTGGCGTGGGCGGAGGGTGAAAATAGGGGTTGGTTCGGGAGGTAGTAGATCCCCGCTGTTGCGGGGAAGACAGGGGTTGGGTGTGGGTTGGATTGGCGCGTTGCTAACGGTGATTTTTAAGGTTCCTTGCTGATCGCAAAGAACCTTAAAAATGCACCTGCCGCTGTGGGGATCGCTCCGAGTTTTTAGGTTGGACGCATTCGCTTTGCGCGAGCGCCACGTTGCTTAGTCTTCGCGTTGCTCTCAATGCTCGGCGAAGGGCCGAGCATCTGCCGCTGTGAAGTTTGCGCGAGTGTTGAGGCCGGACGCATTCGCTTTGCGAATGCTCTAGACGCAAGCTGTCATGCCGCCGTCTACATAAAGAATGTGCCCGTTGACAAAACTGGAGGCGTCGGAGGCCAGATAAATTGCGGCCCCGACCAGCTCGTCCACCGTGCCCCAGCGCCCTGCGGGGGTGCGGTCCTCCAGCCAGCCCGAGAACTTTGCGTCTTTGACCAGCGCATCCGTCAGCTCGGTTTTGAAATACCCCGGCGCGATGCCGTTGATGTTCAGCCCGTGCCGCGCCCAGTCGGTCGCCATGCCCTTGGTCATATTCGCCACCGCACCCTTTGATGCCGTGTAAGGCGCGATACCGGGGCGCGCGAGCATCGTCATCACAGAACAGATGTTGATGATCTTGCCCCTGCCGCGCGGCAGCATGTGTTTCGCCACGGCTTGCCCTACATTAAAAACGCTGTTGACGTTGGTCATCATCAGGCGGTCAAAATCAGAGGCCGGAAAATCCTCGAGCGGGGCGCGCTGTTGCATTCCGGCATTGTTGATCAGGATGTCGAGCGGGCCGACCTCGGCCTCCATTTCCGCGATACCCGCCGCGCAGGCCGCGTGGTCCGTCACATCAAACGCCGCCTGATGCACCGTCGCACCCTCGCCGCGCAATCCCTCGGCGGCGCGGCCCAGCTTTACCGGATCGCGGCCATTGAGAATGATCGACGCGCCCGCCCCCGCCAAGCCCTTTGCCAGCGCATATCCGATGCCCTGCGAGGACCCCGTTACCAGGGCGCGGCGGCCCGTAAGATCGAACATCGAAAGGGACATGGGCGGTCTCCGCACTTGCATTGATGAGGCTTCAGAGCGTCTATGGCACACCCACATATGAAAGGTCCAACGGCATGCGCGCATTGGTGATCCACTCGGCAAACGACCTGCGGCTGGAAGAACGCGAGGCGGGCGCACCCGGACCCGGCGAAGTGTCGGTGCGGCTGGCGCGCGGCGGCATTTGCGGATCGGACCTGCACTATTTCAACCACGGCGGTTTCGGCGCAATCCGGTTGAAGGAACCCATGATCCTAGGCCATGAGGTTAGCGGGCATATCGCAGCGGTCGGCGC
>CALGNW010000167.1 GCA_937958345.1 uncultured Neomegalonema sp.
CCTGCGCATCCCTTCACGCGCAAGTTTGATGAGCTGCGCATCGGTGAGACGATCCATACGCCATCGCGCACCGTCACCGTTGAAGACGTCGAGACCTTCGCGCATTTTACCGGCGATACGTTCTATGCCCATATGGACGAGGCGGCAGCGGCGGCCAATCCGTTCTTTCCCGGTCGGGTCGCGCACGGATACCTGCTGCTGTCCTTTGCGGCGGGTTTGTTTGTGCAGCCTGATCCCGGTCCGGTTCTGGCCAATACCGGCCTTGATAACCTGCGCTTTATGAAGCCGCTGGTTCCCGGTGAAACCGTTGCCGTGCGTCTGACCGTCAAGCACAAAACCAAGCGCAATGATGAATACGGCGAGGTGCGCTGGCATGTTAGCCTGAGCAATCAGGACAAAGACCTGCTGGCGGAATACGACTTGCTGACAATGAACGCCTATTGACGTTAAAAGCGTCGGATGAGCGCCCCTGAGGATATTCCGGCCCGCGAGGTGATCCGGTCACTGGCCGCCTATGATTCCATCAAGGTGTGGTCATGGCTGACCACGATTTTCGGGGATATGGCGCGCGCGCCGGGGGACGAGCTGAGCGGCGCTGTGCTGGGGATGTTGACCGAGGCGGTGGGTATCCGGCCTCAGGCCATGCGGGTCGCAATTCACCGTCTGCGCAAGGACGGCTGGATTGTCGCGCGGAGGGAAGGGCGGGGCAGTCACTATTGCCTGACCGAACCGGCGCTGGCCGAAACCATTGCCGCGAGCGCGCGGATTTACGCCGCGCGCGCCGCGCGCCCCGACCGATGGCACCTGTTGGTGACAGACCCCGCCGTGCCGGTTGCGGATGATGATGCTCTGGCAATCTCGGACCATTGTGCGATTGCAGCCGGTGCGCCCGTGCCGCGCGGCGCGGAGGTGCTGGCGTTCGATCTGAGCGCCGGTCAAATCCCGAACTGGGCGATCCGTGCCGCCGTGCCCGATGATCGGGCCGAGATGTTTCACCGCCTGTCCGATGCGCTGCGCCCTGTCGGGGTGTTGGCGGCGTCGGGGGCGGACCTGCCGGTTCTGACGCGCACGACCCTGCGCCTGTTGGCGTTGCACCATTGGCGGCGCGCTGTTCTGCGCTGCCCTCCGCTGGTCGAGGCGCTGGCGGGCGATGCGTGGATCGGCGGGGTGTGCAGACGGCAGGCGGCGGATATTTTCGAGCGGTTCCCGCGCGTGCCGGCGGCGGAAATGATGCAGGCGGCGGACAGGACGGTCTGAGGCCGCGCTATGCTTTTGACGCGATGTCGCCGTTTACAAAATTGATAACATCGAGCGCAAGCGTATCGGTGAATCCGACATGGGCGATCATCAATTCGCGCGCGGATGCGCCGTCATGGTCAAGAACAGCGGCGCAGATGCGCGCGTGTTCCTGCGCCGAACGTTCCGGCTCGCCGGGTAGGGAATGGCGCGTTGCCAGATAGCCGACCAGCCGTGTTGCGGTCTGGTAAACCGCGCGTTCCATAAACTCGTTCCCCGCAGCAGCGATCATCGCGCGGTGGAATTTGAGATTGAGGTCGTAGTAATCGACGCCCTCGCCGGGTTTGAACGCAAGGCAGGTCTGTGACGCGGTGCGCAGAACGCGGGCCTGTGCCGTGTTGATCCGGCGCGCGGCGCGAAAGGCGACCGCGCCCTCGATCTCGCCCAACACCTCGATCATTTTCATCAGATCTTCGAGCGACAGGGACGTGACATACGCGCCGCTGCGCGGTTTGCGTTCGATCACGCCCTCGGCCTCCAGCGCAATCAGTGCCTCGCGCACCGGCGTTCCGGACAAGGCAAGGCGATCCCGCAGGTCGGCTTCATCGACATGGTCGCCGGGCATCAGCGCGCGCGTCAGAACCCGCGAAAGAATATCGTCGCGTACCTGTTCGGCCTGTGCGCCCATGCCCTTGACCACTCCGTCGATTGTTGTCGTTCACCTGAACTGGAATCTACGGGTTTGGCGGCACTGTGTCACTGACGATTAATGTACCTTCGGCAGCGGTTGCCGGATTGGCGGCGGGATCGGTCCGTGCGCCGCGACCTGTTCGTGGGCATGGCGCATCAGGGCGGCAAAGCGATAGAGGCCGTGGACAAACTTGCCGTAGGGCATGGTGATGAAGAACGCGAACACCACGCCGAGATGAACCGCGAGCAATACGCCCATCGCGGGGGTGCTGCGCAGGGCGGTCAACAACAGGCCCGTGCTGCCCAGCAGGAAAAGCACCCAGAGGAAAGCGACGCCGAGGCCGCGATTGCCTGTGCTGATCACGTCAGCGCGTTTTGCCTTTTCGCGCATCAAACCGATGGGTCCGATGACGAGGCCGATGCCGCCCAGAACGCCGAATATCTTGACCGGAGTCCACCACGGATAGGGCGCTTGCCAATCGAGCGCATAGTGAAACAGCGTGCCTGTACTGGTCGAGGCAAAGCAGAGCAGAAATCCGTAAAAAGTCAGGTGGTGATAGAGGCGTCTTCGGTCGTCGTGGCGCTCTCACTCATTGTTACAGCCCATGCCGCCGCCATCGAGATAGCGGAGTTTCGAGGTGTCTTTGGCCGCTTGCCAGAGGCTTTGCAGGGTGACGGGCATCGGTCCCGCCGCGCGCCAAAACCGGCGCAGGGAAATGCTGATTGAGACAAT
>CALGNW010000168.1 GCA_937958345.1 uncultured Neomegalonema sp.
CCACTATCTCCGAAGAGATCGTTCGACTTGCATGTGTTAGGCCTGCCGCCAGCGTTCGTTCTGAGCCAGGATCAAACTCTCAAGTTCAAGACAGAGTCTTCCCGCACGCACATCACAAAACGCACTCTTATCATCGAACAGCCCGACCATCGGACCACCCTCAAAGAGCACTGATATACGTGCGTGAAACTTGTCCGCTTCGGCTGCAATAAACAACCCGCGCTACAAGCAAACTCTCCTAAAGAAAGCCGCCCGCATATCCCTTCATTTTCTAGCATGTTCAAAGAGCATCGACCCCGAGGAGCCTTCCAGCCTACGACCGTGTTGGCCGTCGTCTGGAGGGCGGTTTCTATGGGGAAGACCCCACACTGGCAAGAGGAAAATTCGGCTTCTGCGAAGAAAAAATTCTTAATCGTTAACGCCCTGTTTTGGCGTGATTTTTGGCAACGTAAAATGTCCGGTGAACTCTACCTGAGATAATTTCACTCAATCTCAGATTGTTTATTGACGGATCACCGAGAATCACAGACCATGTATTCACGGCAAAAGTCGTGTTTGTGTGAGTGTTTCGAGTTTCTGTCTGCTCTCTTACGAATCGTGAGAGATATCCTCGCTCCCCGCGGGATCTGCGAACGCTCCAATTTTATTGGAGAAGTCGAATGTTTAAACTTGTCATCATGTGCAGCACTACCGCCCTACTTTCCGGTTGCGTTAACGGGAGCTACGGCGGCGCAGAGACGGCGCCGGTCCCCGCTACTTATACGGCAACCGAAGCCGGTGACTTCATCGAGGCGTATGAAGCGATTAAGCAGGTCGATTACGTTACCGCCGAGCGCGAGCTGAAGCTGGTGCTCGACCGTAACCCGAACGATCCGTATGCGAATCTGGCAATGGGTTACGTCCTTCAGCAGACAGGCCGCACTGCGCAGGCACGCCCGCTGTATGATCTTGCCGTTAGAGACGGGCAGGACGTCTATCCGAACAAGCACTTTGTCCTTGCGGACCAAGAGTACGGCACGCGCCCTGTGGAAGAAGACTCAATCGCGGAACTGGCACAGCGCAACATCGCGTCGATGGTCGCCTACTAGTACACGCGCATCGTTTGATGTTGTCTGAAACTATGAAACCCCGCCGAATACCGGCGGGGTTTTTGTTTCCGGAATGAAGCCCGGTTTTCGTTGGAGCGGTCGGACCCGGCTTATTGAAGCGCGATCTCAACCTTGCGGTTCAGTGCCTCTTTTACGCCATCACCGCCTTCACGCACCGCCTGCACTTCTCCGACGGGCAGGATTTCGAACGTAATATCTCGGCCAATCTTGCCCTGCAGGAATTTGCGCACCGACTGCGCCCGCCGCATCGCGAGCAGCTGATTGTAACGGGCGTCGCCCATCGAGTCGGTAAAGCCCATCAAGGTCACACGGGACGCGCCGCTGAGTTTGATCTGCTCGACAGTATCAATCAGCACATCCTCGCCTTCGAGGGTAACTTTATCGCTGTCGAACCCGAAGAAGACCGAGAAATCGCCGCGCTGGCTGGCGCTTGCCTCGATCAGGGCATTCACGGACGCGTCGTTGGTCATCGGCAGTGCCGCCATTTCAACCATCGGCATGGACTGGACCGGACGTCTGTCGAAAACAGGAATCGAGTCGATCGGGCCAAGATCAACGCTTGGAACGGCCTGCATCCGGCTCATGGGGGCGGGCTCGTAGGCCATAGGCATCGGTTCGACGGGCACAGTTGCAAGCGGTGCATAACCGGGGTCATACGCATAGGCGGCCTGAGCCGGGGCAACCGCAGCATATTCGGTCTGCATCGGTGCAGCCGGGAAGGACCGAAGCGGCACTGTCTCGACAAACTGCGGAGCGGCGATAGCACGGCTTTGGACATATTGAGGTGCAGGCGCCTGCGGGGTCGCATATTGCGGTGCGGGCGCTTCGATTGCGGTGTAGCGGGCCGGAATCTGCTCCTGAGCCTGATACTGCGGCGCGGCAACCTGTTCGGTAATGATCTCGATTGTGTAACCAGCCGGGGCGTTGATCGTCTGCGATGGCGCACCCGCCTCGATCACGTAGCTCGCACCCTGCGGCTGGACCGGACCACCCGATTCGATCAGGCGCGCGCCGGTGCCGGCACTTTCCAGCTGGGCCAGCGCGTTCAGCGCGTTAAAGCGGCACGACTGGGCGATCTGCGCATCACCGTCCGGACCGGATTCGAGCAACCAGCAATCGTACGCGGCCTGTGCCCGGGCTGCCAGATCGGGCGATCCGGTACGCGCGCCGGTCGACAGGGCTTGCCTCAGGCGACGTCCCGCAGCCGCCCCTTCTTCGCCCGCACCGGCATGACGCGAAATCTCGCCGGGTCGGGCCAGTTTGCCCTCGGCAGCCATCAGCGCACGCAGTGAATAAAAGTCGGAACGGCTGACGTCGCCACGATCATAGGCGTTTGTTGCCAACTCAAGATAATGCTGACGCAATGCCTGCGCGAACTGTCTCTCTTCGGTCAAACGGAGATAAGTTGGTTCATAACGGGACGCGCCGGGACCGCCGCCCGGCCCCGTACACCCGACGAGTACAGACCCCATAATCAAAGCAGCCGTGATGCGGGAGGACTGGCGGCCCAAGGGGGCTTTGAAGTTTAATGCTTTGACCATGACTTTTCTCTTCTTCCTTGCGCGGGCGGGACAACCCGCGTTGGAAGATGAAAGAGCAAAGGCAGTGCCAAGTGGGGACTTCAACGGTTAAAGGCCAGGTTTCCCCGGCCTTAGACGTGATTTGCGACGGTTAAAGAAGACCCGGTCTATTCCTCTTTAGGGAAACGAACGGCCACGAACCGGACATCTCCGCCGCGATTAACCAGCAGCAGGACCGAGCTGCGGCCGTCTTTCTGCGCCGCATCGATCTTTTCTTTGGCACTTTCAGGCGTCTCGACAGCTTCCTGTGCGACTTCGACAATCACATCGCCGACCTGAATACCTTTTTTAGCCGCCGGACCGGTCGATTCGACGTCGGTTACAAGCGCGCCTTTGAGATCCTTGTCGAGTTCGAGACGCTCCCGTGCCTCGCGGTTCAGGGCTTCGAGCTTCATGCCGAGGGCGACAAACGTCTCCTCAGCGTCGGCATTTTCGTCATCAACCTTGGCCGCCTTCGGCTTTTTGTCGTCTTCCCCGGCCTCTTTCAGGCGACCGACGGTGACCTTGAGCGTCTGGGTCTTTCCCTTGCGGGAAACGATCATGCGGACGGTTTCGTCAATCGGGGTGCTTGCCACCGCACGGGGCAGTTCGCGCATTTCGGTGATTTCCTTGCCGTCAAACGACAAGATCACGTCACCGATTTCGACGCCGGCATCTTCGGCAGGGCCGCCGGCAGTGACATCCTCGACCAGTGCGCCGGAAGCGGTCTCAAGCTCGAGGCCCTCCGCCAGTTCGTCGGTAACCTCACGGATACGCACACCGAGCCAGCCGCGACGGGTCTCGCCGTATTCGCGCAGTTGATCAACGATGTTGCTGGCGATGTTCGCGGGAACAGAGAACCCGACACCGACCGAGCCGCCGGTTGGCGAGAAGATCGCGGTGTTCACACCGACAACTTCACCGTCCATGTTGAACAGCGGGCCGCCCGAGTTGCCCCGGTTGATTGCGGCATCGGTCTGCAGAAAATCATCATAAGGACCGGAGTTAATGTCGCGGCTGCGTGCCGAGATAATGCCCGCAGATACCGAACCGCCCAGACCGAACGGGTTGCCGATTGCGATCACCCAATCACCGACGCGGGTCTTATCGCTGTCCGCGAACGGCACGAAAGGCAGCGGCTCTGATGGTTCCTCGGTCAATTTCAACAGAGCGATATCGGTTTTCGGATCAGTACCGATCAGCTTGGCGTCCAGCGCATCACCGTTTGCAAAGTTAATGGTGATCTCGTCCGCACCCTCGATCACGTGGTTGTTCGTGACGATGTAACCGGCAGGATCGATAACAAAGCCCGATCCCAGAGACTGGACCGTGCGCGGTTCGCTGTTTCCGCCGCCGCGCTTGTCAAAAAAATCCTTGAAAAAGTCCTCGAACGGTGTGCCCTCGGGCAGTTCCGGCCCTTGGCGCGGTCCAAAGCTGGGGCGCTCGACCTTTTGGGCCGTCGAGATGTTCACGACAGCGGGGCTGAGTTCCTCAGCAAGATCGGCAAAGCTGGCAGGCGCGGCGCGCGCATAGGCAGCGACCGGCGCGAGTAGCAACGCGAGCGTCGTAAAGAAGGCAATCACACCGAGGCGCAGGCGTCGGGCTTCATCGAATTTTGCAATAGCAATAGCGCGGGATGATTTCATCGTGGTGCGATTTCCTTTTTTCGGCGGACGTGTGCGTACTGCATCACTTTAGCGCGTTCGTCGGACGTTGTCTTGTATTCACTGGGCTATAAATGCGGCAAAAGCCGGACGGATCGAGTAAGCTCGTTGCTGTCTATTTGGGGGCCGCCTGAAGGTGTTCAAGATGCACAGTGGCGGATCACGCAGACGTCAAAGCCCCTGCACGCTAGCCGCGCACCAGCCAGATCACGAGCAAGCCGACAGCGGAAACGCATAACCCGGCCTTGCGGCGCGTATCCGCAGGCAGCGCCATAAATTCGCTCAAGGCCCGTTTCGTCGCATCGGGAAAGGCCGCATAGAGGATGCCCTCGATCATGGCCGCAAGGCCGAGTGCGGTAAGAAGATCAGTCCAATTCATCGGAAAGCGTCCCTGTACAAAACCATAAAAAAACCCGCCACGCTTAAACGCGGCGGGTTTGAAAGCAGTCAGCGTAAGCCGAATTGCCGGTCTTAGTTTCTGGTCGAAGCGCCCTGATAGTCCTTCAGGTATTCGAAGAAGTCCGAGTCAGGCGACATCACGATCGAGGAATTGTCACCGCCAAGTGCCGTTTCATAGGCAATCAGCGAGCGATAGAAGTTGTAAAATTCCGGGTCCTTGCCGAACGCATCCGCGAAAGTCTTCGCGGCGGCGGCATCGGCCTCACCCTGAATGATGTCGGACTTGCGGCGTGCCTCTGACGTCAACTCAACCGCGCGACGGTCGGCCTCGGCCTGTTTGATCTGCTTGGCCTCTTCGCCCCGCGCCCGGAAGTCGGCGGCTTCACGCTGACGTTCGGTTTTCATCCGCTCGTATGTGGCGAGCAGGTTCTGCTGTGGCAAGTCGGCGCTGCGAATCCGCACATCGACAATTTCAACACCGAATTCTCTCGCGCCGCTGTCCACATCCGCCGTGATGCGTTCCATCAACTCGGCGCGTTTCTTCAGCACCTCGTCAAAGACAACATCACCGACGACCTCTTTGATCGAAGAGGCGAGGATCGTGTCGAGACGTTGACGGGCAAGCGACTCGGTGCGGACCGTCTGAAAGAATTTCAGCGGATCGGTGATTTTCCAGCGGGCAAAGGCATCGACCACAATCCGGCGCTGATCTTTCGCCAGAACCTCGGACGGATCGGATTCGAGCGGCAGGACACGGTTGTCGAAATACTCGACGTTGTTGAACGGCGGAGGCAGTTTGAAGTGCAGACCCGGATCATTGATGATCGGATCCTGCGGTTTACCGAAGGCGAGAACCAACGCGTGCTCACGCTGATCGACGACAAAGGTGCATGTCGCGAAGATCAACAGAGCGAGGGCGAAAAGGGCCAGAAGGCCGCGACCGATCAATTTCATTGGTCAATCCTCCGCATACCGGGTTGCACGGGCACAGCCGGCGAACGCTGGTTGCTCTGTTGTTGCAGTTGGTTCAGGGGCAGGTATGGAACCACGCCGCCGCCCGCGCCGCCTTCATTCTGGTCGAGGATGATTTTGTTCATCCCGCCGAAGACACGCTCCATGGTTTCAAGATAGAGCCGCTTGCGGATAACCTGTCGCGCCTCGTCCGACGCATCGTATTGCTCATAGATCGACTCGAAACGCGCGGCCTGACCCGACGCTTCGGCAACGACACGGGCACGATACCCCTCCGCCTGCTCCAGCATTTCAGCCGCCGCACCACGCGCACCGGCAACCTTTTGGTTGAAATATTTGTCGGCCTCGTTTTTCAGACGGTCCTGATCCTGCTGTGCCGCCTGAACGTCGCGGAAGTCGTCAATGACATCGGGGGGCGGATCGGCCTTATCCAGCTTCACGTCAGAAATCGTAATGCCGGAAGCGTAGGAGTCGAGCGTATCCTGAATCAGGATCTGTACGTCATCCATGACCTGTTGGCGGCCCGCACCGCGGATTTCTTCCGAGCGCGTGGCGCGCACGGCAACCGGCGCAGTTGCCACAAGCTCTGCGGCTGCGGCTGCGCCGCCCTCTTCAGCAGCCTCGGCCACAGCCTTCGCTGCCGCCTCAGCCTCGGCCTTTGCCTTATTTGCGGCTGCAAATGCGGCCTCGGACGACAGAGGACGCCCGACAACTTCACGCATGGCGCTTTCCGCCACGGCCTTCACCGTTTCCGACGGGTCCGCGATGTTGAAAAGGAATGCCTTCGGATCGTTGATCCGCCAGAAAATCGAGAAGTGGATGTCGATGATATTCTCATCGCCCGCCAGCATCAGACTCTCGCTCGGGATTGTGCGCCCGTTGCCGGTAAAGCCAACATTGGTCTGGTTGATCTTTTCGACGTCAACAATCTCAACCGTATCAATCGGCCAGACGCGGAAGTGACCGCCCGACCCCTGAGTGCTGGAGTATTCGCCCAACCGCAGAACGACTCCCTGACTGCCCGCACCAACCTGATAAAAACAAAGATAGGCATAGAGCAGCAACGCAATCACACCGGCCAGTAACAAGCCCGCCTTGCTAAAGCCGCCGCCCATGCCGCCATCCGGCCCGCCGCCGAACGTGCGGCGCAGACGATCCTGACTTTGGCGGAACAACTCGTCCAGATTCGGTGGCTGAGGACCACCGCCTCCACCACCGCCGGGTCCGCGCCCGCCGCCATTATTGCCACCACCCGGTGGGGGATTACCCCATGGATTACGTCCGCCGCCATTGTCGCCGCCGGACGGTCCCCCACCCCAGGGGCCGCCGGAGTTATTGCTCCAGGGCATGTAAGCTCCTTTGAATCACGCGCTTTGCCTTACGGCGTTTTCTGACGTTGTAAGCGCGCAAAACGTTTGGTTCAACGCGCGTTCCATCACTGCAGTGCGATTTGGGGCGTATAGGGTGCGGGTTCAAGCGCCGAATGCAAGGTTCTGTACCGAGTAGAACCCCGGCAACACCATTTGCGCCCGGGTAAATGCCCCGCATCGGACCGCAATCGCTGGCCCCGCAGCGGATTTCGCGCTATCGGAGCAGGCAAAACAAGGGGGCATGCCCGTGATCAAAGAAGCCATCGAAACTCAGTTATACCTCGCCGCTCCCGCCCTTGATGCGCTGGACGAGGCCGTTCTGACTGCGGTCCTTGCCGAAGGCGTCGCGTGTCTGATGGTCGACGTCGCCTCCTTTACCGAAGCGCAAACCGATGCGCTGGAGCAGATGATTGCGGTGTGTGACCGTGCGGAATGCCCGCTGGTCGCCGCCGGTGATGATGCAATCGCGCTGGATGCGGCAAAGCGGTTTGCGTTGGACGGCGTGCACCTGACTGGCGGACCCAAGCAAATCGAATGGGCGCGCAAGCAGATCGGTCAGGATAAGATCGTCGGATATGGTGCGGGCACATCGCGGCACGACGGGTTGATCGCCGCGGAGGGCGGAGCGGATTACGTGATGTTCGGGCCGCTGTCGGAACTGGAGCTGGAGTTAATCGCATGGTGGCAGGCGGTGATCGAGACACCGCTGGTGGTTGATTCAGAGAATTCCCTCGAAGGGGTCGTCGGAATTGCGGATTTTGCAATGGTTTCGCGTGGGTTTTGCAAGGAAAATCCGGTTGCATTCGTTCGGGAAATCAACGTCAGGCTGTCAGCCTAGCTCCTTCACCATGTCTTCGGGCGACTTACCCGCGTAGAAACTGTGATAGCGCGCCGAGATTTTATCGGTCTCCATCACGAGGCAAACATCTATCGTATTGAATTCCCTATCAATAAACGCGCCGTCTCCGACATATCCATTCAGCCGCAGGTACCCCTTTATCAGCGCCGGCATCTCTCGCATCGCCTCGGGACGGGTGACCTGATCCTCGGGTAAAAGGTTCATATCGTTATAGAAATCACCGACAACGCGCGGTCGCAAATGCTCGGGCGCAAGGCGGTTGTGATAAAGATACGACAGCGGCATGGCGAGCGCCTGCATATCCGACCCGTGAAAGCTCGCACAGCCAAACAGCAACCGCAACTTATGCATGTATATATATTGTGCGAGCGCCATCCACAGCAGTTGCATCGCCGCGCCACTGCGATAATCCGCATGAACGCACGAGCGCCCTAACTCAAGCGTTTCATGGGGATAGGCGAGAATTTTCTCGAGATCAAACTCCGATGCCGAGTAATATCCCGGCCCCGCCTTTGCAACCGATCCGCGCAGCAGTCTGTAAACCCCGATGACACGATCCAGCGGGTCCGTCTCCGCGCTCTCTGTATCGAACAAAATCAGGTGATCGCAATGGTCGTCAAAACGATCCATTTCCCGTCGGTCATCATGCTCGGCTTGCGAGGCGGAAGCGCCCATTTCTTCTACAAAAACGCGGTAACGCAGGCGTTGCGCGGCGCTGACATCCTCCTGAGTCTCGGCGAGGCGGGCGGTAAAACGGCCGGCGGAAACTTCCATGGTGGTCCTTCGGAATCAGGCGGCGCGGAAATGGCCGTTTTCGCTGCGGATACTAGGATTTCCGGCCCTCCTGTGCAACGCCGGGATCAGCCGGACTGGGCGGCGGAAAACATTCCCTTGCCGCGACATTGAACAGCGTTCATACTCGATCCGAAAGCGCCCCTCGCACCGAAAATCACCCCGCAAAACCCGCGTTTTTTGAGGGAAAACTCTCGAATAGTCGGGCAAAACTCTGGAAAACACGCGCAAAAGCAGGGAAAATGACGGCGAAACGGGATGCCCTCCGGGAAAAACTCATCAAAGCGGCTGAAAAACGCATGCGGGAGGACGGCCTGCCCGGCCTTCGCGCGCGTGATATCACCAAGGATGCCGGCTGCGCGCTCGGCGGCCTCTATACTGCGTTCGGAGGGTTGGACGAGTTGATCCTGCACGTTAACGCGCGCACTCTTGAACGGCTCAGCATCGAGATTGCTGCGGCGCGCGAGGGGCTGGACCCGTCCGATGCTCTGCATGCGATTGCAAAGGCCTATGCCCGCTTTGCCAAAAAGAATCGCACATTATGGGATGCCCTGTTCGACCACACTCTGACCGAAGGCGCCGACGCACCGGACTGGTTCCGCATGCGCCAGCAGGGCGTGATGGCTCAGGTCGTCGAATCACTGGCTGCGTTTCAGCCCGACCTGTCCGGGCAGACCCTGCAACTCAGAGCGCGCACGTATTTCTCGGCGATCCACGGCATTGTCGCGATCAGCCTGCAGGGGCGTTTTGTCGGCCTCGCGGATGACGCGCTCGAACCCGAGATTGCGCGGTTTGTCGGTTATATCCTCGAGGGGAGCGTTGCCGCCTCAACGCGCGATACGACCCCGTAAATGTCAATCTGGACCCGCCTTCTCGAGAGTCTGGCAGCTCTCAGCCCGCGCAGCCTGCTCGAGTTTTTCACCGGCACACGTCCGCCCGAGGCAACCGAGGGCTTTGCGATTGCTGTCGTCGCGCTCGGCGCAAAGATGGCAAAGGCCGATGGCAGGGTCACGCGGGACGAGGTTATCGCGTTTCGGGAGATTTTCCGGATCACCGATTCGGACCTGCCCGCCGTGGGGCGGTTCTTCGATCTTGCCCGTCAGGACGTTGCGGGGTTCGACCTTTACGCGGCTCAGGTCGCGCGCATGTTCGGCACGGACCGCGATGTGCTGGAGACACTGCTCGATGCACTGTTTCACGTTGCAAAAGCGGACGGGCACTTGCACGAGGCCGAAATCGAGTTTCTGCGCATCGTCGCCACGACATTCGGATTCGACGACCGGATGTTCGACTCGCTCTACCGGCGGCACAGCCTGAACCCGGACGAATCGCCCTACGCCATCCTCGGCGTTTCCGAGTCGGCATCGCACGACGCGATAAAAGAGGCTTGGAAGGATCTGGCCCGCCGCTATCACCCCGACCGTTTGCGGGCGCGCGGTGTACCGGACGAGGCGGCGCGGCTGGCCGAAAGGCGTATGGCCGAGATTAACGCGGCCTATGATGTGCTGCGTCAGAATAAACCGCTCCGCATTGCCGGTCCCTAACGCCTTCATCGCACCTTAACGCATACGGGGTATCCCTATGCAGGGCGGAAAACCTTCATTCGCCGGTGATACCACGGAGAATTCTATGGCTGGGACCAGCAGCATCGCGAGCCGGATGGAGAAACTGGCACAGATGAAGCGTGAAAAGCGCGCTTTGGCCGGTAATTCAAATGCGAAGGCGGCGGTTTCACCCGCGCCTGTGGCTCTGACACCTGAACCCGCCCCCGTGCGCCAGCCTGAACCTGAACCCGCTCCCGCACCGCAAAGGGTTGCGGCAGCCGTTCCTGAACAACAGGTCGAACCAACGATCTCTGCACCGGCAGAAGAATTCGACATCAATGTTTCGGATGACGCGCCTGAACTGTCGGCGGCTCCCGAACCCGAGGACGACGACGCCTTCATGCGGATGATGAACGAGGAGCCAGAGGCCGCTGATCCGGCTCCGGCTCCGGCACAGGCCGCAGCCATCGACAGCGCGCCCGAATTTGAGCCGGTCAACAATGCCGCTGCGGACGCCTTTGCCAGCGAGTCGTCCCTATCCGAAATTGACGATCTCGGTTCCGAAATTCCTGACGACCTTCTCGGCGGCTTCGACACCGATGAAACAGTCGCCGTCGCCGCTGACGTCACCGAAACACCCGAGGCCGTGTCTGACAGCGTCCCGGTGCCCGACCCCGCCCAGGACAGCGCCGGTTTCGCGGCGGACCTGCCCGAAGCAAATATCGCCGCGCAGAGCGACGTCGATGCGATTGCGGCCTTGGCCGCCGCGCCTTCGATTGAACCCGAGGCAGAGCCGACAGTCACAGAGCCCGAAGTCGAACAGCCCGACTTTACCCAATCGGAAATCGACAGCGAAACGCTGGAAAATGAATTCGCCCACGAGGCGGAACAGGTCTTCGGCGGACCGGCGGCCCCGGCTGCTGCACCTGAAAATGAAACAGGCGGTCGCGTATCCCTGACATTCGATGACGAACGCTCGACACTCCTCAATCACGTATCGCGCCAGATGAACTGTTCGATTGACGACATCGTCGTCACCGCGCTCGACTGGTATCTTGATGCGCTGTTCGGTGAAGACGGCGAGGCGAAATCCGCTTAATCACGGCGGGCTGCACCGGTCGGATCAGGTCGTCACGCCTGACGGATCACGCGCACCGAAAATTGCCGAACCAACGCGGATCATCGTCGCGCCATGGGCAATGGCCGCCTCGAAATCCGCGCTCATTCCCATGCTGATTTCGTCCAGACCATTGCGATGAGCGATGTCCGCCAACGCTTTGAAATGCGGTTCCGGCGGCTGGTCTGCGGGCGGGATCGCCATGACACCGGCAATCGGCAGATCGTATTCATCGCGGCACGCGGCGATAAAGGCATCCGCCTTGGCCGGATCAATACCCGCCTTTTGCGCCTCTTCACCGACATTCACCTGAACCAGCAAACGCGGTGCTGCTCCGCGCGCCTGTATTTCGGTCGCGAGTTTGCGGGCCAGCCGGTCGCGGTCCAGCGTGTGGATTGTGTTGAACAGATCCAGCGCCGGTTTAATCTTATTGGTCTGCAACGGTCCGATCAGGTGCAGGTCGATGTCGTCATACAGGTCGCGCAGCGGCTCCCACCGCCCCTGCGCCTCCTGCACGCGGTTCTCGCCATAGGTCCGGTGACCCGCCTGCAAGACCGCCTCGACCCGCGTGCGGGGCTGTACCTTTGACACGGCCAACAGCTTTGCACTTCCCGCCGGGCGGCCCGCCGCGGCAACCGCCGCCGCGACCCGCGCCTCGATTTCAGCAAGGGCGCTCATGCGCGGGCGGCGATGGACGCCGTCTCTGCTGCGATTTCGGGATAGAATTTCTGCAGGACCGGTTCGAACGCGGTGTGCAGTCGCGCAATCTGCGCATCGCTCAACGTATTACGCCAGCCGCCGACTTTGCCGGAATGGAAAAATGCGCTCATCTCTTTCGGTTTCTCGATAAAGCCGGATTTCTGTTCCTGCTTCTTCAACGCCTCCAGCCGCGTCAGCTTTAGCGCGTTGGCAAATTGCTTGGGGTCGGGGCGCACCTGCAGGAACCCGAAGACCTTGGCAAAGCCGGTTTTCGGGTCATCGCGCAGGTCTTCATAACGCACGATATGACGGGCCAGCCCCTCGGACTCGGTCCAACTGCTGACGTGATCGTCCCACCGGCCTATGATCTCGAACAACCCGCGCGGCGATGACGACAAGCGCGACGGATCGAGCATCGCATCAATCGCGCCGTCAATGTCTATCCCGCTATGGCGCGCGTAGGACGGCACGACGTCGAACGGATTGCGCATAATATAAATCGCAGCCGCCGTTATTTCGGGCGGGATCAGCGGCTGGTCGTGAACGAGAATACTCTGGTGATGGGTTTTGACGAAATGCGTCCCGTCCCGCGCATTCAGGATCAGGCGCAGGGCTTTGGGACGCAGCGCGAGATACTCGTCGAGCGAATTGAGTTCGAACTTCCCGCCCGCCGCCGCGTCGTAAAAATCGGCGCGGATATCACCCAGCGTAAATTTGCGCAGCTCGTTGATCGACAGGCCCTTGGTTCCGCCGATGAAGTAATTCGCCAGAAACGCCCGCATCCACGTGTTGCCGGATTTCGGGAACGAGGCAAGCCAGATGATACGGTTGTCGGTCATGTCAGGTATCCGAATTTCTTCATAACCGGGCCATGATCGGCGATCACCCGCTCGACCGTTTCGGCGGACAGAACCGCTCGGCCCTCTCCGCTTTTACCCGACCGGAAGAATCGCGTCGATGCCGGAGATTTCTCGCGAAACCCGCCCGCATCCTCCTGCTTGCGCGCTTCGGCGAAACTGGACGCGGTGATCGCGGCATCCAGCCGCGCGGGATCGGCGGGCGCACCGAGGTCACGCAATACAGTGCCGAACGCCTTGGCCGGATCATCGAGCATGTCTTCATATCGCAGGACCGTGACAGGAAACTTGGCGGTCTGGGTCCACGATTTCACATGTTCGCTCCATGCTCCGTTGAACTGCCGCACCTGCGAGGCCGAGGGCAGAATGCACGTCGCCGTGTTCGATACTTCATCGGCGGCTTTATCGGTCGGCAAGCCATAATGATCGGCATAAGAAACGATCATATCCAGCGGATTACGGACGATATAGAGGGCGCGGCGCGTCATTGACGGCGGTATCAGACGGATTTGGCCGACACGTTTGTTCTTGCAGTGGGTTTTGACCAGATTGACGTCCGCGCCGTTCGAGGCCAGCGCGCGAAACGCGGCGTCGCGGCCTTGCAGGCTGGCGTGATCATCCATCGGATTAAACGCTTTGCCCAGTGCCGCGCGGAACAGGGTCGCGTCGCTGTCGCCGGTTGCGAAATTCTCGACCTTGTTGATCGGCACCGGCATTTTTGATCCGGCCAGATAATTCGCAAGAAACAACCGCAGCCAGGTGTTTCCCGATTTCGGGTAGGAGGCGAGCCAGACAATATTTTTCATAGCGGTGACGGGTCCGGCGTAATCAGGCGGTCAGCGAAACAATCGCCCTTCAAAAGAAAAGGGAGGAGGCTTGCGCCCCCTCCCTCACTCTAAACCTGATGTGGGTTTAGATTAGAAGCCGAGGTGGATACCGGTACCGATGGTGAAACCATCTTTGCTGCCGCCACCGTCGAAGTCCTGCTCAGCGTAACCTGCGAAAGCAACTGCTTTAACGCCTGGCCCAAGCTTGTACTGGCCGTTAAGTGCGATTGCGGTCGTGTCGCTTGCGTCACGATCGGTCATCGAACCACCAAGGGAAACACCCCAAGGACCTTGCGAGTAGCCGACACCGAGGTCGAAGAAGTCGACGTCATCCGAACCCTGCGAGTAGTTCGCGTAACCGCCACCGATGGTCATGCCACCGAAGCCGAGGCTTGCACCGAGGTGGAAGCGGTCTTTGTCACCGTCATTCGTTGCAGCTTGTGCACGAACAGCTGGGACAGCGGCAACTTCAGGCGTTCCGAGCGTCGGAGCCGTACC
>CALGNW010000169.1 GCA_937958345.1 uncultured Neomegalonema sp.
GCTGTTGCACCCGTCAGCCCTTGGGGATATACGACCCCTTCGCGTTTAGGGGAGTAGCTCAGTTGGTAGAGTACCGGTCTCCAAAACCGAGGGTCGCAGGTTCGAGTCCTGTCTCCCCTGCCACGCGAAGAAAATAGTAGGTCGAGATGGCTAGAACGAACCCCGCTCAGTTTATCCAACAGGTCCGCGCCGAAACCGCAAAGGTGACATGGCCGACCCGCAAGGAAACCGTCACCACGACGATCATGGTGCTGATCATGGCGACGCTGACGGCGATCTTTTTCCTGATTGTGGATAAGATCCTCGATATATTTATCAAAACGGTTGTGTCGATCGGGGGCTAAATGCCTGCCGTTAAAAGCCTTTCAGAAACGCGCGCTCTTATCGTCGGCGGTACGTCGGGCATCGGTTTTGCCTGCGCACAGCACCTGATTGCCTCGGGTGTCCCGCAAGTAATCGTGGCCGGACGCAACGCGGACCGGGGCGAGGGCGCAGCGGCGGCTCTTGGTATTGCCGCACATTTCATGCAATGCGACGCTTCGGATGCTGCTGCGACAGTGGCGCTGGCCGAACGGGCCAATGCCGCGATGGGCGGGATTGACCTGCTGCTTAGTTGCGGTGGCGGCGACCCGATGCCTGCGCTTTTGCATAAAATAGCGCCGGCCGACCTCATTCCGACACTGAATGATATTCAAGCGCCGATTCTCCATCCGGCCCATGCCGTGCTGCCGTATATGACCGAGCAGGGCGGCGGAACGGTGTTGTGCATCGCGTCCGATGCCGGAAAACTCGCAACTCCGGGCGAAAGCGCAATCGGCGCGGCGATGGCGTCGATTGCGATGTTTTGCCGGACAATGGCGGTCGAAGCCAAACGCCACGGCATCCGTGTGAACTGTCTGACACCCAGCATTGTACAGGGAACACGACTGTACGACCGGCTTATGCAAGATGAATTTGCCGGTAAACTGTTCGGCAAGGCAGAAAAGATGGCTGCCCTCGGCGTCGTGACACCTGACGATATTGCCGAAATGGTGGTTTTTCTGGCCAGTCCCGCGTCGGCGCGGACCACGGGACAGACCATCTCGATCACGGGCGGGATTTCAGCGATCTGACGGGTACAATCCCTGCTTGATTTTTGGCCGTAACTCGCTAGAACACCGCACTTACTCTGAAACTTTGACTGAAAGAGCCGCGCAGGGACGCTTATCCCACAGCGCGGGGAGACCTGATGGCACATCGCTGGTACACCATCCACGCCTATTCCAACTTCGAGAAGAAGGTGAAGGAGGAAATCCTTGAGCAGGCGTCCCGCAAGGGTCTGCTCGATAAGTTCGAGCAAATCGAAGTGCCGAGCGAGTCCATCACCGAAATCCGTCGCGGCAAGAAGGTCCCGACCGATAAAAAGCTGCTGCCGGGTTATATTCTGGTCAAAATGCAGATGGACGACGATGCCTATCACCTCGTCAAGAACACACAGCGCGTTGTCGGCTTTCTCGGCCCCGAGGGGCGGCCCAGCCCCGTGCCGCAGGCTGAAGTTGACCGCCTGATGAACACCGTCGCCGAGGGCGAGGAGCGTCCTCGTTCAACGATCATTTACGAGATCGGCGAGCAGGTGAAGGTTACCGACGGCCCGTTCGACGGATTTTCCGGCATGGTCGAGGATGTCGATACCGAAAACGAACGTCTCAAAGTGGCTGTTTCTATCTTTGGTCGTGCTACGCCTGTTGAACTTGAATACACGCAGGTTGCTAAAGAGAGCACGTAAATCACAGAAATTCCGGAGCATTCTGTTCCGGTTATCGCGTGGGAGGCGAAGGCTTATGCATTTCCTTGAAATGCCTACCGGCCCGAACCGAACCACTAAACCTCGCGCCCTTGCGGCGCACCCTTAGGAGGGGACTAACATGGCGAAAAAAGTCGTCGGGCAGCTCAAGCTGCAAGTACCGGCGGGTAAAGCTAACCCGTCACCGCCCATTGGCCCGGCACTTGGTCAGCGCGGCATCAACATCATGGAATTCTGTAAGGCATTTAACGCCAAAACGCAGGAAACCGAGCCGGGCGCGCCGTGCCCGACCATCATCACGTACTATCAGGACAAGTCTTTCACGTTTGAAATCAAGACGCCTCCTGCCAGTTACTTCCTTAAAAAGTCTCTGAAGCTGAAATCCGGCTCCAAGGCCCCCGGTCGCGACAGCGTCGGCACGGTCAAGCAGGCTCAGCTTCGTGAAATCGCTGAAGCGAAAATGGTCGATCTCAACGCAAACACCGTTGAGCAGGCCATGAAAATCATCGCCGGTTCCGCCCGGTCGATGGGCTTGAAAGTGGAGGACTGATCGAATGGCAAAAGCTGGAAAACGCACCGTTGCTGCGAAAAAAGCCTTCAAGGACGCCCTCGGTGGCGGCCACGAACTGGATCTTGATGCAGCGGTAAAGCTGGTTAAGGCCAACGCGACTGCAAAATTCGACGAAACCGTTGAAATCGCGATGAACCTGGGCGTTGACCCGCGTCACGCGGATCAGATGGTTCGCGGCGTCGTATCCCTGCCGAACGGCACGGGTAAAAGCGTCCGCGTCGGTGTCTTTGCCCGTGAAGCAAAGGCTGCCGAAGCCAAAGAGGCCGGCGCGGATGTCGTCGGTGCCGAAGACCTGATGGAGATTGTTCAGGGCGGTACGATCGACTTTGACGTCTGCATCGCGACCCCTGATATGATGCCTATCGTTGGCCGCCTCGGCAAGGTACTCGGCCCGCGCGGCATGATGCCGAACCCGAAAATCGGCACGGTGACGATGGATGTTGCCAAGGCCGTTCAGGACGCCAAGGGCGGACAGGTTCAATTCCGGGCTGAAAAAGCCGGCGTCGTTCATGCCGGTATCGGCAAGGCCAGCTTCTCCGAGGCTCAGATTGCCGAAAACGCGCGTGCGCTTATCGACGCTGTTCTCAAGAACAAGCCGTCCGGCGCAAAAGGAACCTACGTGAAGAAAGTCGCTATTTCTTCAACGATGGGCCCCGGTGTCACGGTTGATGTATCCGCCGAAATGGGCTGATCAGCTCTTTCGCTGACGGACCGAACATAAACGCCCGTGCATATCGCGCGGGCGTTTTTTGTTGGTTTCTTAACGTGTTGCGATCCGCAAATATTGCGGCTGAAAACCGTCCTTACACCCTACAAATTTCGAGACTTCGACCTAGCTCTTCGTGCGCCGGTTGTCGGTTCACAAAGGATTGTAAAATGAAGTCTCCTCTGCGCCTCCTTACTCTCGCACTACTCTCCTCCTCGGTCTTTGCGGCCCTCCCGGCCTCTGCCGCTTCCGAAGTGCCGGATGATGCGATTGCCGCACAGCGCGCTGCACTGGCCGAGAGCACGAAGGGCGCTGGCTTCGGACCGCAATCCCCGCGCGATATCGACAGCCTGACGGGCGAGAACACGCGCGCCTTTGGCGAAGCGCCGCACTACACGCGGATGAACCTCTGCAACATCCACTTCCATGAGGGCGCAGAGCATAAGGGCGGCGAGTTCGACCGGTATGTCGGCAATGGCAACGGCAAAGGATACGGCGGCGGCTTCAAATATGCCGGCGAGTTGAGCGCGGCTGAGTTGGCTCCGATTGACAAGCCAATCGGCGACAAGGGCCATGGCGGTCTCGTGCCGGGCGACACGATCGAAGTCCACTACGTCCACACCACTGCACAGGTGACACCGGGGCCGACGCTCGGCGCCTGCCTCAGCGAAGCCATCGGCAACCCGCAACTGCGCGTCGAGACTCAGGTCTATGTTCTGGTCAACGATGACGAGGCGCATGATTTTGTTGAGCTGACCGAGCACAAAGTGGTTGGCGGCGTGCATCAGGCGGTGAACATCCCGACGAATACGGGCGCACCTGTTCAGTACGAGGGCTCGACTACCGGACCGGGCTACAATAAAAAGGGCTCGCCGTTTCAGGTATCATGGAGCGTCCGCCCGAAGGTTGCCAAAGTAAACATCGCGACCGTCGCGACATGGTTAGAGGACAATGCCTTTGACGAAAATCATGCACACGGTGTGCGCAACCTTGTTACAAATCCGGCACTGCTCTCGCCGATAAATTAATCTGTTCCTGCGCCGCTCTCATCCGACAGGGGGGCGGCGCAGACCTTGTCTTACCGCAGGAGCGCGCCCCATGCCGCACGTATCACTGGACGAAATCGAAGCGACCACGAAAACGGCGCTTGAACAGCACGGAGCTGCGCCGTGGATTGCCGCAGAAGTGGCGCGGGCGGTGCGGAAGGCCGAGGCCGTCGGCAACCGGATTTGCGGTCTTTACTATCTCGAAAGCTATTGTGCGCAACTGAAAAGCGGGCGCGTCAAGGGCGATGTCGAACCGGTTGTCACGCGCCCGCGCCCCGGCGTCGTCCATGTCGATGCAAAATTCGGATTCGCTCAAGCCGCCTTTACGCGTGCCCTGCCGCAGGCGGTTGCAGCGGCGCGCGAGTGCGGTGTGGCCAGCCTGGCCGTCGGACACGCGCATACCTGTACATCGCTGGGGTATTTCACGGAACAGATTGCCCGCGAGGGCCTGATCGGTTTGGGCATGACGAATGCCTCGCCTATCGTTGCGCCTCCCGGTGGGCGGACGCGCGTTCTCGGCACGAACCCGATGGCCTTTTCGGTGCCTGACGGAAAGGGCGGGCTCGCGATGCAGTTCGACCAGTCGACCACGACCGTCGCGCTGGGTAAGATCACAATGGCAAAGGCCGCCGGACAGAGCATCCCCGAGGGCTGGGCTGTCGATGCCGAGGGCAAGCCGACCACCGATCCGGCGGCGGCGCTGACAGGCTCGCTTGTCAGCATGGGCGGTTACAAGGGCTGGGGATTCGGCCTGATGGCCGAGTTGCTGGCGGCGGGGCTGACGGGCGGGACGGTGAGCCGCCACGTCAAGCCGCTGAAAGCGCCCGAGGGTGCGCCGCATGATCTGGGACAATATTATTTGTTGATGGACCCAAGCGCATCAGGTGAATTTTTCGACCGCCTGAAACAAGTTGAAGAGGGCGTTGCGCTGGACGAGGGCGCGCGGATGCCGGGGCAGGGTAAACGCGATCAGGACCCCGTCGCCCTCGAAGATACCGTATGGGAGCAAACCCGCGGCTTGGCGGGGATGTGATCCGAGGCGGGTGCGTCGCTACCGCGCCCGTCTGCGCCGCCACAGCGCGTATCCTGTCATCGCGATGAAAAAGGCCAGCATCGGCAACAGGACGTCATCGCGATACACATAGCCGAGTGCGCCGGACAGGCCGAGCCCGCCCAACAGCCACGGCAAAAATGCCGTAAAACAACACAACGCGGCGGTAACCGTACCGATGATCCCGACCGTCAGCAGTTTATGTGTCATCGCATTTTCCTCTCGCTACAGACCCTTACACCGGAAACCAGCGGCGCGCTGCATGCAGTTGTGCGCATTTAAACCCGGTTTTCGCACATCTCCCTCTTGCGTTGCATGCAAAAGACACCCGTTTTGGTTGCTTTTGCCCCCTTCCAAACAGCCGGACTGTTTCGTCGTGGTTGAAATTATGACCGGAAGGGGGCAGTGGTCGTTGTGAAATATGGGGACGGAAGCAGATGACCGACAGCGCAGGCGATTCGCGCCACCTTGATACACTGGACCGCGATCTGGGCCGGTTTTCCAGTCTGGAATTAGCCAGCGCACTCGTGACACGGCCTATTATCGGCCCGGGTGTTGCACTGATATTTATTCTGCTGGCGGGCCTCGCCGCGACGGCGTTTTTCGGACAGGCGAACAATTCGGTGATCGTCGTTATCGCGGCCTGCCTCGGGGCCTATATGGCGCTGAATATCGGGGCGAATGATGTCGCCAATAACATGGGCCCTGCCGTGGGTGCGAACGCGCTGACCATGGGCGGAGCGATTGCGATTGCGGTCGTCTTTGAGAGCGCCGGTGCGCTGATCGCGGGCGGAGACGTCGTTTCAACGATTGCCAAGGGCATCATCGCGCCCGAGAGCATGGGAACGGCCACCACTTTTATCTGGGCGATGATGGCGGCTCTGCTCTCGGCTGCCCTCTGGGTCAATCTGGCGACATGGGTCGGCGCGCCGGTATCGACGACCCACTCGGTCGTTGGCGGTGTGATGGGCGCGGGCATTGCAGCAGCTGGCTTTGCCGCCGTCAACTGGCCGACGATGGGGAAAATCGCGGCTAGCTGGGTGATTTCGCCGGTCTTGGGCGGGCTGATCGCCGCCGGTTTCCTGTGGCTTATCAAGTCGCGCATTATCTATCAGGACGATAAGATTGCCGCCGCGCGCAAGTGGGTGCCGATTTTAGTCGGCATCATGGCGGCCGCTTTCGCGTCCTATCTGGCGCTTAAGGGTTTGAAAAAGATCGTCAAGATCGACATTCCCACGTCGCTGATGATTGGCGCGGCGATTGGCGTCGCGATCTGGCTGGTAATGATCCCGGTCATCCGCAAGCAATCCGAAGGCTTGGAGAACCGGAACAAGTCGCTGAAAGTCCTGTTCGGTATCCCGCTCGTCGTGTCTGCCGCGTTGCTCAGTTTCGCGCACGGGGCCAATGATGTCGCGAATGCGGTTGGCCCGCTGGCCGCGATTGTTCAGGCGTCGCAATCGGGCGATTTTACCCATGCCGTCAACATCCCGCTTTGGGTGATGGTGATCGGTGCTGTCGGGATTTCCTTCGGCCTGTTCCTGTTCGGACCCAAGCTGATCCGTATGGTCGGGAACCAGATCACCAAGCTGAACCCGATGCGCGCCTATTGTGTCGCATTGTCGGCGGCGATCACCGTGATTGTGGCCAGTTGGCTGGGGTTGCCGGTCAGTTCGACCCATATTGCTGTCGGGGGCGTGTTCGGCGTCGGCTTTTTCCGTGAATGGGATGCCGAGCGCCGTATCCGGCATGCCCGGCTTAAGGCCCCCGACCGAATTCAGTACGGACCGGAGGAGCGCCGCCGCCGCAAACTCGTGCGCCGCTCGCATGTTCTGACGATTCTTGCGGCATGGGTGATAACCGTTCCGGCGGCGGCTGTGCTGTCGGGGGTCATCTTCTGGGGGATCAATCAGGTCGCCGGTTAACGCGGGCGCTCCGCAGACCTTGACACCGGTCCCATGCTCGTCTACCCACCGCCTCTCTCCGGTCTTCGGATCGTGAGAACCTGTCCGAGACGGTGGGTGGTGCGCTTTGTTTGAAGACGCGCCATAAATCCCGCCCTAGACGGGGAACGAGCATACCGATCAGCCACGGCTGCACGGTCATGCGCGG
>CALGNW010000170.1 GCA_937958345.1 uncultured Neomegalonema sp.
TGCGGATCAACAAGGACGCCTCCGTCCGACGCGCCGGTTGTGGTGAGCGATTTTTCCTCGGTATCAAGGCTGCGCAAACGGTCCTCGTCGCCCTGCCGGACATAGGCGGCGAAGGCTTTGCGGTGGGGCGTCGCGGGATCGGCGGTTGATGCGAGGGTCGGACGGTTGGCGGCGACAGATTTGCGGTCGAGCGCGTCAAGGCGCTCGCTCTGGCGCGTCAGGCGGGTCTCGAGGTCCGTGCGAAACCCTTTGAAGTCTTCGGTGAAACCGGCGAGGGCCGATTTGATGTCAGGGGCTTGGGTGGGGGCAGGCAGAGTTGTGGTATCGGGCATGAAGGGTCCGTTTTGTTGTTGGGGGAATGGGGGTGCACGCGTTGCGCTGGTGTGGGGTGTGCAGGCTGACAATGCCTGCTTCGCAGCCACTTACCGCGTCAGGCTTGCGCTGTTGGAAAGTGCGGACGCGTTTGCTTTGTGCCGGTGGTAGGGCTGCAAATGCTCTCAGTGCCTGCTTCGCAGCCACTTGCCGCGTTAGGCTTGCGCTGTCGGAAAGTGCGGACGCGGTTGCTTTGTGCCGGTGGTGGGGCTGCAAATGCTCTCAATGGTTCTGCTTTGCAGAACCATCTGCCGCGTAAGGTCCGAGCTGTTGGAAAGTGCGGACGCGTTTGCTTTGTGCCCGTGGTGGGGCTGCAAATGCTCTCAGTGCCTGCTTCGCAGCCACTTGCCGCGTTAGGCTTGCGCTGTTCGAGGGTGCGTAAGCGTTCGCGTTGTGCCGGTGGTCAGTTCGTCCAAGCTCTCAATGGTTCTGCGTTGCAGAACCATCTGCCGCGTTAGGCTTGCGCTGTTGGAAAGTGCGTAAGCGTTCGCGTTGCGAACGCGTTAGAAAAAAGCCCGCCTCTCGGATGAGAAGCGGGCGAGTGAAGACAGGTCGTCAGGCATGGGAACCGATGGCTGTCGCGGTTCTGTCCGTTGGCGCGGTCGTTCGTGATGCGCCGGGAAGAATCGCTTATCAGTTCCTATGATGTTCTTTACGAAGGATTGAGCGTGCGGTCAAGAACAAAAGTGGAATTTTCTGTTTTCGCCGGAGCGGGCTTGCGAAGATCAGGCGGGCTGCTGTCTATGGACCCATGATCAGAGACTTTTCTATGCAGGCCGCCTTTATGGGAATGCTGGCGGCGTTCGTCGGCTTTGCCAGCTCGTTTGCGGTGCTATTGCAGGGATTTACATCCGTTGGTGCAACACCGGCGCAGGCAGCGTCGGGTCTGATGGCCGCGTCGATTGCGATGGGGGTGTGCGGCATCGTGCTGAGCGGCACTTCGCGCCTGCCCGTCAGTGTGGCGTGGTCAACGCCGGGCGCGGCGCTGTTGGTCACTACGGGCGCGGTCGAGGGCGGCTTTCCGGCGGCGGTCGGCGCGTTTCTGCTCTGCGGTGTTCTGATTGTCGTCGCGGGTGTCTGGAAGCCGCTGGCGCGGGCGGTGTCAGCGATTCCGGGACCGCTGGCCAATGCCATGCTGGCGGGGATTCTGGTCGGGCTTTGTTTTGCGCCGTTCAAGGCGGTCGGAGAGTTTCCGTTGCTCGCGTCGGGGATTTTGGTCGCGTGGATCGCGGTCGGTGCATGGCGGCGGCTGTGGGCCGTGCCGGCGGCGCTGGTCGCGTTCGGACTGGCCGTTGTTTTTGGCGTCGAGATGCCGGTCGGGGCGCTGTCGGAGCTTGGTGCGGCAGCCGTCCCGCATGTCGTGCCGGTGATGCCGGACTTTGTGCCCTCGGTCCTGCTGGGGGTCGGACTGCCGCTGTTTGTCGTGACGATGGCGTCGCAGAATATTCCCGGCCTCGCGGTTATGCAGTCGCAGGGCTATCCGGTGGAGGCGGGCCGTTGGTTTCAGATCACGGGTCTGGGCAGCGTGCTGGCCGCGCCCTTTGGCAGTCATGCCGTCAACCTTGCCGCGATTACCGCCGCGATGTGCGCAGGGCCGGATGCCCATGACGATCCGGCGCGGCGGTACTGGGCCGCGCTGGTAACGGGCGGATTCTATATCGTGTTCGGGCTGCTGTCGGGGGCGGTGATTGCGTTCGTGACGCTTGCGCCCGGATTGCTGATCGAGGCGGTGGCGGGGCTGGCGCTGATTCCCGCTTTTGCCGGAGCGAGCGTTGCCGCGTTCGACCGCACCGACACGCGTGAGGCGGCGGCGGTCACGTTTTTATTTGCGGCCTCGGGCGTGTCGATCCTGGGTATATCCGGCGCGTTCTGGGGCCTGATCGCGGGCGGCGCGGTGATGGTTCTGCGCCGTCGGATCGGATAGCGCGCAGCGGGCGTCGGGTTTTCCGCAAACTCTAGGTGAGCTTGTTTTTGAAGATACCCAGCGCCAGCGGCACAATTGTCATCAGCACAAGACCGGCGGGGATTGAAACCCACCAGCTCCAGCCCGAAAACATCACCGTGCAGACCAAAAGCGCGACGCCGATAAGGTTGTTGATGATGCTGAACATGCGAAGCCTTTCTGGAGGATTTTGCGCAGGATCAGCGATCAGCATGAATTTTTAACTAAAGCTGCTGGCGGCGAGGTATCCGGCGCCGGCGGACACCGCGCAAACCCCTGTCCCCCATGCAACATCGAGGATCACCATATCCCACGTCCAATCCTTCATTATCGACATGCTGGTCGCCTCGTATGTGCCATAGCCCAGCAATCCGATGAACGCGCCGTTGAAAACAGCAAGCCAGAGCGAGCCGTTGTTCAGCCCCGGCATGACAGCGAAATAGACGATCCCCATAGCGAAGAACGCATAAAACGCCCCCGCGACGCCAAGCTGCGGGTCCTCGCGCATGATATGCCCGATCCGCTCGCGGAAGAACGGGCCGATCACCGTCTTAAGCCAGATGGCATCAAGACCGAGGAAAACGATGGCGGTGGTGAAGAAAGCGACAGCGGTTTGCATGGCAGGCGGCTCCGGTTTTGTGTTCTGCCAGACGTAAAGCGGAATGGCGCGGCGTCCAACGCGAATGCGCGTCGGCGGTTATTGAAAAGCGCGGGCGGCGGAGCGCAGGGCATCGGCCAATTCATCGTTCTGAGGTCGCAACCGCGCATTCGCGTTCATTGGAAAAGTCACGAGGCTGATTTCCCAGAGGTCGATTTCGGTCAGGTGGCGGTGCGGGCCGCGGCGGTCGGCTTTGACGGCGCGGTAGCCGATGGACAGTCCGTCAAGCGCACCTGCGTTCAACAGCGCCGCCGCCTCTGCGCCGCGCTGTACTGTGGAAAGAAGCCGCCCTTTGACGCGCAGGCCCTGCTCGTCCTCGATGATGCTGTCCCAAACGCCGATGGGCTGGGCAGGATCGTGTTGCCAGAGCAGTTTGACCGAAGCGGCGCGGCGCGCAAGGCAGGCGGAAAATGCGCCGCGTTCGATGACATCGCCGCCTCTGTCGGCGTCACCGAATATCGCGGCATAACCCTGGATTTCGCCGGTGGCCGATTGTTCCGTGATTGTGACGGGTGCGAACTTGGTTTCGAGAGCGGGGTGTGAAATCATGCGTGTGATCCGAATTGGAGTGTTGGTATGAGACGTCTGTTTGCGGCATTGCTGTTACTGGGGGCGTGTTCGAGTGCGGCGGAGCCTTTGCCCGAGCGCCCTGCCGACGCGCTGCGCTTTGCGACCTACAACGTGCATTACATCATTCTGTCAAAAGCAACCGGCGCGTGGTCGGTCGCCGATTGGGAGCGGCGCAAGGGACCGCTTGATCTGGCGTTCAAGGCCATCGATGCCGACGTGATCGGGTTTCAGGAAATGGAGAGCTTTGCCCACGGGTCGGACGGGTCGGTCAATCTGGCGCGCGATTGGCTGGCCGCGCAAAACCCCGATTGGGGCGTCGCAGCATCAGGGGACTGGGAGACGTTTCCGTCGACCCAGCCGATTTTCTATCGCAAGGCGCGGCTGGATGCGGTGGATCAGGGGTGGTTCTTTTTCTCGGAAACCCCCGACGAGATTTATTCGGCAACGTTCAACGGCAGCTATCCGGCCTATGCCTCGTGGGTTCAACTGGAGGAACGCGGGAGCGGCGAGCGGTTCCGCGTGGTGAATTTCCATTTTGATTTTTCCAGCGGGTCAAACCGGCGGCTGTCGGCCAAACTGGTCCGGTCGCGGGTTGCGCCGTGGACCGCCGCCGGTGAGCGCGTGTTTCTGGTCGGCGATATCAATGACGACAGCGACTCGGTTCCGGCGCGGGAGATGGAAAAAGCCGGGGTGACTTTCCTGCCCGTCGAGGGGTCAACCTATCACTGGAACCGGGGGATTAATGTCACCTCGCCGGTCGATCATATCGGATATGCGAGCGGGGCGACGCCGGTCGGCCCGCCCCATGTCGTGCGGCGCAAGTTCGGCGGCGAGTGGCCGACGGACCATTATCCGGTGGTTGCGGATTTTGTTTTGGAGTGAATTGTGGGGGGATTGCCCGGTCAAGCCGGGCAATGATGGTGATGTGTGAGCGTGCGCTTTGGTGGGCGCTTTGCTCTCGGTGCACGTAACCCGTGCTTTGCTCCGGTTACTACCGTTCGCAAATCAGATCCGTCAGGCCCTCGCACTGATTGCCGCTGCACTGGCGTTCACCGCCGATATACCACGTCGTTCCGGCGCGGTAGGTGTTCCACGATACCGCCTCGATAAAGCCCTGTGATTTACAGAACCGGTTTGCCCCGCCGCGTTCGCACCGGCGACCCTCGCGTGCGCATTTGTCGATGCTCAGACCGTTCATTTGCGGAAATGCAAAACGGCGGATTTCGCCGGTGCGCGCGGGTTCGGCAGGTTGAACCGGTTCGGAATAGCGCGGGGTATTGTCATAGCGGGGCTGGGCCGCCGGGGTATAACTGCCCGTGCCGACACAGGATACCGAGGAGAATGCGCGGCATCTGCCGCCCTCGCAATACCGGTCCGAACCGATGACATAGGTGCGGTTTGTATCAAAGGTATCCCAACGGTCCGCCTCGGCAAAACCCGCTACGCGGCAAAACTGGTCCGCCGCCTGACGTCCGCAATTCTGGCCGTTGGTCGTGCAGTGATCGACCGCCGCGCCGCGCACTGTCGGGTATTGGAATGTCTGTGCGCGCTGTGCAGGCGCAAACGGAACCAGTGCCGGTTCGCGATACGGCGACGCGACGCCGTTGGTGCAGGTGACCGAGCTGAAGCCCGTGCAGCGGCCACTTTGACAGGCGCGGTTCGAGCCGATGACATACGTGCTGCCCGCATTGAATTCGTCCCACGCCGATGCGCCGGAAAAGCCCTGTGAGCGGCAGAATTGTTCCGCACCGCCGCGCCCGCAATTTTTGCCGAACGTCTCGCAATGGTCGATATAGAGGCCGGATACCTGCGGATAGCTGTAGGTGCGGCTGTTGCCTTTGCCGTAAACGTCGCGGGTCACGGCGACCTCGGCAGGGGCGCAGGTGACCGAGGAGAACGCGCGGCATTTATCCTTGTCGCAAATCCGGTCGGAGCCGATCACATATGTCGGGCGGGTATCGTAGCGGTCATATTCAACGGCCTTGCCGTATCCCATCCGCTCGCAGAATTGAGTGGCCGCCGGACGACCGCAGTTGTTGCCCCATGTTTTACAGTTGTCGACCGCGACCCCTGCGATTTTGGGATAGGTGAACACGATCCCTTTCGAGGTGGTGTAGGTTTCGCTTTTCCGCTGGCGTTCGAGGCGGCGTTGTTCGCGCTCGTCTTTGCGGGCCTCTCGCTCGGCGCGGCGTTCGGCCTTGCGGTCATCGCGATCCTGTTTTCTCCGGTCGGCGCGATAGCCGTCGGAGCGCACGCAATTCACGTTTTGCAGGGCGAGGCATTGAGACCCCTCGCAAAGGCGGCCCGTATCGAGTGCGATGGCGCGCGGCACATACCGGACGTACCAGCCGGTTGTGCGTTCGTACCCGTTGTCAACGCAGGCTGCATCGGCCTCGTCCTGTTGCGTACAGCCCCGTGTGCCCGCGGCACATACGCTGATCGGCAGACCCTTATGTAACGGGTTCGTCAGGACGGTGGTTTGTTCGGCCTGTGCCGGGGCGGCAAAGGTGACAAGCGCGGCGAAGGCCGGAGCGAGCAGCGAAAACAGACGGCGCATAGCGATATTCCTTTTTTTCCGCGCGCAGACTGGCGCGTTCTGCCCCTCGGATCAACCTAAACGCCGGTTATGCCGATTTCGGGGCGGACGGCTCGCCCTGCTCTGCCGCGGGTTCGATGGTTAATGCGACGCCGTAATGGGGCGAGAGCCAATGGCTGAGGGCGCTGAGGGTTTTGCCGACAAGAGGCCGGATTGTCTGGGCCAGAAAGGCGCGGTTTGCCTCGGCATAGTTGGCGTGGGTGTTGTCGCCCGGCAGGCCGAGGATCAGCGGCGGAACCCCGAAGGCGAGCGCGATTTCGCGGGCGGCGGCGTCCTTGCCCTTCATAAACTCCATATCGCTGGGGGAAAAACCCATCGGTTTCCAGTCCAGCCCGCCCTCTAACAATACCGGACGGCCCGCATTTTCAGCCCCCTGATGGCGGGATTCGAGCTGTTCTTTCAACCGGTCGAACTGGTCGGGCGACAGCGGCATGCCATCCGGCCCGTTATAGATCATCGCGCCCGAGGGCCGTGCGGCATTGTCCAGCAGCGCCTTGTTCCACCGGCTGGCGGCATTGTGGACATCGACGGGGATCGCCGCCGCCTCGAGCGGGCTGAGGCCATAGTGATCGTCGAGGGGATGGAAGGTTTTGATGTGCAGGATCGGCGCGGCGTCTTCGGTCTGGGCAAAGCGGATGGATTTGTGGCCGACGCGGTACTCATACCCCTCGGGCCACCCCGCCGTGCCGGGAATAACGCGCATGCGGTCGGGGCGCAGGGTGTAAAGCTCGCCCGGTGTGCCGGTCGCCGAGGGAACCGCCTCCAGATACGCATTTCCGGCGATTTGCAGATGGCCGTACAGCGATTCCATCAATGCACAGCAATCCTGTGCGGGGTTGGGGCGTTTCAGCAGCGCAAGCGCAGGATGGTCGGTCTGGCGACGGCCCCTGTCTGTGACTTGCAGCGGGATGCTGGCCGCGCTTTCGGCAATAAGCCGCACGCAGCGGTGGGCGATGGCGTTGGTCAGATAAGATTGCCGCGTGAGGCTGGCGAGATCGCGCGGGGTCCAGACGGGACGGCCCGTGCCGTGAACAGTGGCGAGCGCACCGGCAGCGGAGGCTTTGGATTGCGGAGG
>CALGNW010000171.1 GCA_937958345.1 uncultured Neomegalonema sp.
GCGGGCATCCTTGCGAAATCGAGAGAAAATGTTCTTGAGGCGAGACGCCATCGAAACGTCCCTTCAGGTGGGTGCGGAGGCTTTCACTCCCGCAATGCGATAGGACATTTTTATAAATAATAAGCTGAGTAATATTTAATATACAGCGGACGACGTTCCGGATTTTAGTAGTATTTATGTGATTAGATAAAGTAATAAATTTTGCGTAATTTGAAAATATTTGAAATGACGCATTCAAATAGCCACTTCGTTCAAGATCGAATGACTGTGCGTTCAGACCAAGCCGGTGTCAGCGTCGAAGCGGTTTCTGTGCCCTCGACAGGTAAGGGCCGCGCTGTGAACGCGGCCCTCATCAGGTTTCAGCTTTTACAGCGGTTAGCTTGCGAGGCGGACTGCCGTTGCTTTTTCGGCAATCTCTTCAAATGCCTTGATCAAACCTTCGCGGCTGGTTGCCGGGAAGTAGTTTTCTTTACCGCCGGCACATTTTGTCAGTTCGGCGTCGGTCAGCGCGCTTGAGCGTAGCCCGACGGTATAGACGATGACCCCTTGTGATCTTGCGAGGCTGCAGACGCTTTGGAAGTAAGCGTAGGTTTCCTGCAAGGACATGCTGTCGTCATGGGTGACGGTGAAATCACCGTCCGTCATAATGATCATCATTTTCTGCGTCGGATCCGTGAACTTTGCAGGTTCTCCCGTCGGATGCCGGAATACTTCGTCCCATTCGGGTGAAAGCGCGTAGAGACCCCATGCTGCGCCGATATGGCCTGCCGTCGCTCCCTGCGCCTGCAGCGTATTCATATACTTGGTGACCTCGTCCGGATTGTCGGTCTGTGCAAGGGGGCCCACACGCGGGGCAAAATAATCACGCTCGACGTAAAGCCCGCCGTTGACCTTGACGGTATCTACGCACCGTTCGCCATAGGTCTCGATGTAAGAGTCGTGACAATAGATGCCGCGCGGACCTTGGCTAACGACCGGTATTTTGTTGCTGAAACCCGGACCTTTGAGGTCGAGAGAAAAACTGTCGCCGGTTTTTGCGTTGTACAGCTCGCCGCCCCATGCGCCGGGAGGAGACGGTTTTTCAACTCCCCGCCCGCTTAGACCGGTCAACCATGTGCAGATCATCACACGCAATCTGCCGCCTGAACAGACTGTTGGCAGATCCTTGCCGTTGGCTCCTTTGAACCACGAATTCTTTTTCGCGCCCGCCTTGTCAAACATCTCGGTCAGATCGACCGATGTCGCGTAAGGAACAACCGTGTATTTTGCTTCGATTTCCTCGGTTTCCTTCAGCGTTCTCATCAAAGCATCGACGCCATCGCGCAACGCATCAATCCGCCTCGAACCGACGGCGGCCTTTTCGGGAACGTCGTTCGAGACCGCGAAATTCATTGATCCGCTCATATCGAGGACGAGCGAGAGTTCCAGCTTGGACGGACGCGACGGTGCGGCTTCGGCCTCGACGAACATGCCGTGCGGAACCAGAATGCTGCCGGTGAAAATTGCCGGCGGTGTGAAATTGACCTTGCCGACAATCCGGTCGCGGGTCTGATCATAGGTGAAATCGGTGGAGATCGAGTCGGCTTTGACTCCCGTTGAGACAACTGAGTCGATCAGGTATTTGCGCGCTGCATCCTGAAGCTTCTGCTCGTTGCCCGGCTCGCGAAACTCTTCCTGCAGCGTTGCGTACAGCACCGTCGAATCCAGACGGTCCTGCATTTTTTGCTTGGTCACTGTCATTTCAGTGATGTCGACAGCCGCGATGACACTCGTACTCAAAATGCCGATCATCAGCCCGCCCATCAGCGCGATACCGCCTCTGGTATCACCACGAAAGCGCGAAAGAAGTGTCGTGCGCTGAGCCATCTAAAATACCCTTTGACCATTTGCGGGCGAATTTATCCGCATTTTGCAACGAGTGATTGATAGGCGTCCGGTGCTGATAAAAGTTTAATTTACACGGTAAGTATCTAAAAGATATGAGAAATTCTTTCTCATTTTTCGGAGAATACAGGATTATCCCGTCAGATTAAGCTCACCATTGCTGCTCCGGCCATCAAAAGCGCGGCTTTTTCAGCGCGATCCGTTCGGATCAGGGCAAGGCCAATTCCGTCGCGTGCCGAATAAAGGACGCCAGCGGGCTTGTTGTCCTCTGTTTGGATGACCGCGCCCGGCTCGGCAGAGCCGGAAACCGCGACCCGGGCGTATTTTTTGCGCAACTCTGTCTTGTGCTTCATGCGTGCGACGATTTCCTGACCCACGTAACAGCCCTTTTTGAAGTCGACTCCGTTCATCCGCTCGAACCCGGCCTCGAGAATGTAGGTGTCATTCGCGATGAGATCGGTGTCGGCTTCGGGGACGCCCAGCTTTAGGCGGTGAAGGTCATAGTCACCCTCGGAGACGCCGGCCATGGAGGAGCCGTCGCCGTCATAAATCCGCCAGCCCATATCAGGATCGCGGGGATCGCGCAGGCCCTGTTCCGGCGCGTTTGCACCGCCGCCCCAAAGGACGGTTACCGGTGCGCTTTCGCGGGTTAGCGTAACAGGGCGGCGTAGCTTGTACATCGTAAGCCGTTTCGCGAGGGCGTCCGCCTGCGCGGGTGCGACGTCGAGAATGAAATTGCCGTCGGGCGCTTTGCGGATGAAAAAATCGCTGAGATATTTGCCCTGCGGCGTCAGCAGTGCGGCATAAACAAGCGATTGGCCTGTGGCTTTTGAGACGTCGTTGGTGACAAGGGATTGGAGAAAGTCCAGTTGCTCGTTCTCCGGCCCGCTGAAAATGATGCTTTCGCGGTCGATCTGTGCGCCGCTTGTCTGCTCGCTCGCCATGCCGGTTTCTCCGTGTTACGCGGGTGGTGTTAGCGAGAGGACCCCGCCATGACCGTACCCTTGGACCTGATCATTAAGAATGGCACCGTCGTCAATCAAGACGGAACCGGAAAAGCCGATATTGGCGTCTTTAAGGGCAAGATCGTCGAGATCGGTGATCTTGCGACCCGCGATGCAGGCGAGATCGTCGACGCGACCGGTTTGCATATCCTGCCGGGGGTGATTGATTCTCAGGTTCATTTCCGTGAACCCGGCATGGAACATAAAGAAGATCTGGCGAGCGGATCGCGGGCAGCGGTGATGGGCGGCGTGACCTCGGTCTTTGAGATGCCCAACACCAAGCCCCTGACAACCGATGCCAATGCGCTGGCGGATAAGATCGACCGCGCGACGGGGCGCATGTTCTGTGATTTTGCGTTTTACTTCGGCGCGACCGCTGAGAATGTTGCGGACCTGCCCGATGCGGAGCGGTTGCCGGGGTCGGCGGGGATCAAGATGTTCATGGGCTCGTCTACCGGTGATTTGCTGGTCGATAAGTCCGAGCATGTCCGCCAAGTGCTCGCATCGGGGCGGCGGCGGGTCGCGGTTCACTCCGAAGAAGAAAGCCGCCTTGTCGAGCGCATGGATGTGCGCCGCGCCGGTGATCCCTCGTCTCATCCCGAATGGCGCGATGTGGAGGCGGCGGTGCTGTGTACCAAGCGGCTGATTGCGCTGGCGCGTGAGACAAACCGGCGGGTGCATGTCCTGCATATC
>CALGNW010000172.1 GCA_937958345.1 uncultured Neomegalonema sp.
CTGCCTTACGAGGATCAGGAGCCTTTCGCGCGCTCGATTGCTTCGGTAATGAGCCGTCGTGCCTCGTTCGCGTCTCCCCAACCGGCAATTTTGACCCATTTTCTCGTTTCCAGGTCTTTGTAATGCTCAAAGAAATGTTGGATTTGTAAGATCGTGATCTCAGGCAGGTCCTGATAGCTGTTCACATCAACGTATCGTTTGGTCAGGCGCGATGACGGAACGGCGATAATCTTTTCGTCCTCACCGGACTCGTCTTCCATACGCAGAACCCCGATTGGCCGACAATTCATAACTGCGCCGGGAACAATGGGACGTTGGTTCGGAACCAGCACGTCAATCGGATCGCCATCGTCTGATAGCGTGTGGGGGACAAAGCCGTAGTTACCCGGGTACGTCATCGGGGTATAAAGAAAGCGGTCGACGAACATCGTTCCGGCGTCTTTATCCATCTCATACTTGATCGGCTCACCTCCGACGGGAACCTCGACGATAACGTTGACGTCTTCGGGGGGATTGTCACCAATTGAAATTGCTTCAATACGCATGGGAGAAGACCTCTCGAGCTTTCGGTTTTCAGGTCGATACCGCAGTGCAGCAACAGTGTCACGCTGCATTATTTCTTGTGGGTCAAAAGCCGGGAACAAAAAAGGCCCGCTGTTGCCAGCGGGCCTTGTTAGCTCTGATCAACTCGAGTTTACAAAAGCGGCGCGATTACCAGTGAAACAATCGCCATGACATTGATCAGGATGTTCATGCTCGGACCGGACGTATCCTTGAAGGGATCGCCGACGGTGTCGCCGACGACGACAGCAGCGTGCGTGTCCGTGCCCTTACCGCCAAGGTTGCCCTTTTCGACATATTTCTTGGCGTTATCCCAAGCACCGCCTGCGTTTGCCATCATCAGAGCCATGAGAACACAGCCGAGGAGTGCGCCGCCGAGCATGCCGCCCAGTGCCTGCGCACCGATCAGAAAGCCAACTGCCGGAGGGGTGCAAACCGCGATGATCCCCGGAAGGATCATCTTCTTGAGCGCGGCAGTCGTTGCGATGTCGATACACTTGGCAGAGTCAGGGTCTGCAGTGCCCTCCATCAGCCCGGGGATCTCTTTGAACTGACGGCGGATTTCGTTGATCATCGCAAACGCAGCATCACCAACGGCGGTCATGGTCAGCGCGGCGACCAGGAACGGGATAGTGCCACCAATAAACAGACCAACGATCACGAGAGGCTCGGACAGATCCAGCGAGAAGTCCGGGTTGGTCTTCTTGATGGTCGCAACGAAGGCCGCAATGATGGCGAGCGCAGCCAGCGCAGCCGCGCCGATCGCAAAGCCTTTACCAATAGCAGCCGTCGTGTTGCCCAGTTCGTCGAGGCTATCGGTGATTTCGCGAACGTCTTCACCCATACCGCCCATTTCAGCGATACCGCCTGCGTTATCCGCAACAGGGCCATAAGCGTCGATGGCCATCGTAATGCCGACGGTGGCAAGCATGCCAACCGCAGCAATACCCACACCATAAAGACCCGCGAGCGACGTTGATATCCAAACGATACCGGCGATGGTCAGCATCGGCAGAACGACCGACTCCATACCAACTGCAAGTCCGGTGATCATAACGGTCGCAGGGCCGGTTTCACCGGACAGCGCGATCCGCTTAACAGGGCCTGCAGCGGTGTAGTATTCGGTAATCAGGCCGATCATCACGCCGCCAACGGCGCCAGCAACAACAGCCCACCAGACGTTAAAGTCGATACCCATCGCCGCGATAAGTGCCGCAGCAGCGGCAAGGAACAGGACCGGTGCACCCAGCGTTCCCGTACGGAGTGCCGAGGCCGGCTCAGCAGAAGAACGCGATTTAACGACGAAGATCATCGCAATTGACGCAAGCAGACCAATCGACGCCAGCAGGAGCGGCAGCGACATCATCGCGGCCTGAGTACTCTCAAAACCAGCCTGATCAAGACCTTCACCGAAGGCGGAGTTATAGCTGGAAAGCGACAGGGTGGACGCAATCGCGATGGATGCGATCATAGCGCCACAGTAGGATTCAAAGATATCCGAGCCCATACCGGCGACATCGCCGACGTTATCACCAACGTTATCAGCAATAACACCGGGATTGCGGGGGTCATCTTCCGGAATACCGGCCTCAACCTTACCCACCAGGTCTGCACCGACGTCGGCAGCTTTAGTGAAGATACCGCCACCGATGCGGCTGAAGAGTGCAACCGTCGATCCGCCCATGCCGAAGCCTTCGAGCGAGTGTGCGTCGCCTCCGAGGACGACATAAAGACCGCCGAGACCGATCAAGCCGAGCGCAGCAACGCTGAGACCCATGATCGAGCCACCGAAGAATGCGACGGTCAAAGCACTGGACGCGCCGTCAGCCTGAGCGGCGGTCGCGGTTCTGACGTTTGCTTTCGTCGCGGCATACATCCCGATCCAACCGGCAATCGATGATGACAGCGCGCCGATAAAGACGGCAAGTGCTACGGCGCCGCCCAGGAAGATAAAGGTAATAATGATTTGCGCGATAAGAAACAAAACCAGAATTTTGTACTCTCGCTTCATAAAGACCATAGCGCCTTCATGAATCTGATCGCCGATCTTTTTGATCGCGTCTGTGCCCTCGTCATATTTCATGACCATGCCGAAGAGGATATAGGCTACGCCCATTCCCAAGATACCAATAAGTGGTGGTAGAAATTCCACGGTACTTCCATCCCTATTTGGGCCCGCTCCAGCGAGCCTTCGCGCGCGTCCGTGTAGGAAGCGCAGATTTTTAATGAATCTTTCCAAAATATGAAAAGATATGCAGACGGGCTTTTAATGACCTTCGCGCCCCTTGTCGATACCATCGGCAGGGCTACGCAGGCGTTCGTGGCGGACCCGTGTTTGCGCGCCTCATATCCGGCTTTTTAGAGCGCGGGACAAATAAACCGCCCGGTTTGGCCCGCCAAACCCGATATTCCCAAAAATATTTTGTTTGCTGCCCGGTTATAATTTTGGCCGGCGGACTTCTTGACGCGTCTCGAAAGACTCTGGCAATACCAATTAACTTTGCTATTTTTGGCTCGAGTGCAAAATGATTGGCATTCTGCACAAACCCTATTCAACGAGCCGCGTTCAGCCATGCCGGGAAAAATATTCTGTTTTTATTATCCTTACTCGCACAGACAGTATCTCGTAATTTTCAATTCGTACAAACAAAGTAACCGGCCCGTTAATGCATAACGAAACTTGAAAAAATGAGTATTTACAAGGTAATACATACATCGAATAAGTCAGCGTACAGGGTTTTATTTACCCCTGACGGTCATTCTGTTTTCAAGGCCGGGGGGCCCAAGCGTATTCAATCGGGGACAACAGGACATGACTTCATTCAGGAAAGCACTTGCTCTTGCAGCAACATGCGTATTCACGACATCTGCTGCCGGTGCAGCTGATCTTTCCGGGGCCAATGCTTTTGCATGCGGCGCAGCAAGTTCATTCCAGCATGCTGCATCCACAACAACAGGTGCCCGCTTTAAGCGCGGCCAGCAGGTGCAGCACGCTCAGGGCGTCAATCCCCAGTTTGAATCGATGGTCAAGCTGCGGATGGTCTACGATCACGGCGATTATACCGAAACCGAGCATTGCGGTGGCACGGCCATCGACAGCCGCTGGGTCGTAACCGCTGCTCACTGCGTTCAGGGTCCCGAGGGTGATGACACCAAATGGGATCGTATCGAGATCACGGCAGGCGATCAGAATCTGCAGGGAACGTCCACGATCTCGCGCATCGCTACCGACGTTGTTTGTCATGCGGGTTTTGATTACTCGTATTTGTCGAACGACATCGCTCTGATCCGCCTTGATGAGCCGATGCCTGCCGAAGTAAAACCGGCGGTATTGGACGAATATCGTCGTCCTTCGGTCTCGGCTGGCGGTATTGCGCTGGCCGCGGGTTTTCCGGTGACGGGTATGAAAGCGGGTCAGCAGACGCTTCAGACGGTTCCGCTTGGTGTGAAAAAGGTCGAATGGCCCGGCTTTATCACGGTTACAAGCCCGTCGGGCGGTCTTGAAGGCGTTTGCCGCGGTGAAAGCGGCGGACCGATCATCGGCGTTTCGGGAGGCCGACAGCAACTCGCAGGGGTTCTGTCGGGTATCGAAACCGGCACCGAAAATTCAGCTGGCGAGCCTTGCATGAAGGCAGGCTACGAGATGTACTTCACGCCAATCGCCGCCTATCGCAACTGGATCGACGACGTTCGCAACAT
>CALGNW010000173.1 GCA_937958345.1 uncultured Neomegalonema sp.
AAGTCCGAGCATGTCCGCCAAGTGCTCGCATCGGGGCGGCGGCGGGTCGCGGTTCACTCCGAAGAAGAAAGCCGCCTTGTCGAGCGCATGGATGTGCGCCGCGCCGGTGATCCCTCGTCTCATCCCGAATGGCGCGATGTCGAGGCGGCGGTGCTGTGTACCAAGCGGCTGATTGCGCTGGCGCGTGAGACGAACCGGCGGGTGCATGTCCTGCATATCTCGACGGGCGACGAAATTCCGATCCTTGCGGCGAATAAGGATTTGATCACCGCCGAGGCCACGCCCCATCACCTGACGCTGTGCGCGAAGGATTACGAGACGCTGGGGACGTATATTCAGATGAACCCACCCGTGCGCGATGCCTCGCATCGGGATCGTATCTGGGCAGGCATTGCCGATGGGACGATTGATGTGCTCGGCTCGGACCACGCGCCGCATACCCGCGAGGAAAAAGACAAGCCCTATCCCGACTCGCCGTCGGGCATGACGGGTGTGCAAACGCTGGTTCCGATCATGCTGGATCATGTCAACGCGGGACGCCTGTCGCTTGAGCGGTTTGTCGATCTTACCTCGCACGGGCCAAACCGGATTTTCAGCATTGCGGGCAAGGGCCGGATTGCAAACGGGTATGATGCCGACTTTACGATTGTTGATCTGAAAGCGGAGCGCGTCATCACCGACGATTGGATCGAATCCAAGCCCGGATGGACGCCCTATCACGGCAAGACGGTAACCGGCTGGCCGCGCGGCACAATCATTCGTGGCCGCATCGTCATGTGGGATGACGAGATTACCGGCGAAGCAGGCGGCGCACCCGTTCGTTTTCAGGAGGGCTGGGTCGGGTGAAAAAAACACCACCTGACGACATCAGCTTTCGCGAGTTCGTTGCATTGATGGCTTCGCTGATTGCGATGGTGGCGCTGTCGGTTGACGTGATGCTGCCGGCGCTTTTTGTGATCGGCGAGGAACTGAACGCCGCCAATCCGAATGACCCGCAGCTGGTGATCGGGTTGTTTTTCATCGGCATGGCGATTGCGCAGTTGGTTTACGGTCCGCTGTCGGACAGTTTTGGCCGTAAGTCGACGATCTTTCTGGGGCTGGCGATATATCTGGCGGGCAGCGCACTGTGCCTGATGTCCTGGTCTCTGCCCGCCCTCATTGCGGGACGGATCATACAAGGCATCGGAGCGGCAGGACCGCGGATTGTGGCGACGGCGATCATTCGGGACCGATACGAGGGGCGTCCGATGGCGCGGGTCTCCTCGCTCGTGATGAGCGTTTTTATCGTCGTGCCGGTTCTTGCGCCCTTGCTGGGGCAGGGGATTGTCGCAATTTCGCATTGGCGCATGATTTTCTGGTTTTTGGCGGGGATGGCGGTTGCGCTTTTCATCTGGTCGGCGCTGCGCCTGCCTGAAACGCTCGCCGTTGCTGACCGTAAACCGTTTCGCCTGAAACCGATTGCGGGCGCGATCCGCGAGGTTCTGACCAACCGCCTGTCGCTGGGATGTACGATTTGTATGGGGTTGGTTTTTTCGTCGTTTCTGGCGTTCCTCAGTTCGGCGCAGCAAGTCCTCGGCGAGGCATACGGTCTCGGCGCTTTATTTCCGCTGACCTTTAGTTGCCTTGCGATTGTGGTCGGCTTTACCTCGGCGGTGAATTCGTCGCTTGTGATGCGATATGGCATGCAGCGGCTGGCGACGATTGGCGTGTGCACGATCATTGTGTCTTCGGCATTGTATGCGTTGTGGTTTGCGCTGGTGGGTGTGCCGCCTCTGGCGGGCGCTCTGGTCTGGCTGGCGTTTTCGATTGGCAGTATCGGGATCGTGTTCGGCAACCTCAATGCGATGGCGATGGAGCCGCTGGGCCATATTGCCGGCGTCGGTGCGGCGGTTGTCGGCGCATTGTCGTCGCTGATTTCGGCGGTTATCGGATCGCAGATTGCCCGCTCGTATGATGGTACGGCCTTGCCCATCGCGCTGGGATATATGGCGTGCTGCACGTTCGCCCTGGCGGCCTTGTGGTGGTCGACGCGAGGGCGTGTCCGGCGGGTGCGGACGGGGGGAGATGCGGCATGAGCGCGCCGGTTACCGTTGTCATCCCGACGCTGAACGCGGCGGACAAGATCCTTCCGACACTGGCTTGTCTGGTCGAGGGTTCTGCCGAAGGACTGATCGGTCAGGTCGTGATTGCGGACGGAGGATCGGCGGATGGCATCGCCGGGATTGCCGAAGAAACCGGCGCTGATTTCTTGTCGGTCGCGCCCGGACGGGGCGGGCAGTTGCGCGCAGGGGCCGAGGCGGCGCGCGGTGCGTGGCTGCTGTTCGTGCATGCCGATACCGTGTTAGAGGGAGACTGGCTGCGCGCGGTGGGGCGGCATATTCAGCATCACCCCGGCAAGGCGGGTCATTTTCGCATCCGCTTTGATAGCGAGCGCCGTTATGCCCGCTGGACCGAGGGCTGGACCAACATTCGCGCGCGATGGTTCAAGCTGCCCTTCGGGGATCAGGGCTTGCTGATTTCTCGTGCGCTTTATGACGAGATCGGCGGGTTCGAGGATATTCCGCTGATGGAAGATGTCGCGATGACCCTGTCTATCGGGCGCGGGCGCTTGCGCGAAATGCCGGGTTTTGCCGTCACAGATGCGGTGCGCTATGAGCGCGATGGATACTGGAAACGCGGCTGGCGGAACTGGGGTTATCTGACCGCTTATCGTTTGGGCGTGTCTCCGCAGACCTTGGCGGAGCGATACCGGAAATAGGGCGAAGCATATGGAAGCGGATTTTTGGCACGGTAAATGGTCGCGGGGCGAAACCGGGTTTCATAAGGAGGAAGCGCATCCTCTGCTGGTCGCGCATGTCGATGCCTTGAAACTTAGCGCGGGGCGCGGGTGTTTGTGCCCCTGTGCGGGATGACGCGGGATATTCCGTGGCTGCACGCGCAAGGCTATCGCGTTGTCGGCGCCGAACTGAGCCAGCAGGGCGTTGAGGCTCTGTTTCAACAGATGGGCGTGACCCCTGACGTGGCAGAGGTGGGGGCGATGACCCGCTATCGCTTCGAGGGGATCGAGATATTTGTGGGCGATGTGTTTGACCTCAGCGCCGAGGGTCTGGGGCCGATTGACGCGATCTATGACCGGGCGGCGCTGGTGGCCTTGCCCGATGAGATGCGCCGTCGATATGCCGGGCATCTGGCCACGCTGAGCGATACCGCGCCGCAATTGGTGATCACCTTCGAGTATGATCAAAGCGCAATGAAAGGCCCGCCCTTTTCCGTCCCGCGCGCCGAGGTCGAGAGACTCTACGGCGCAGCGTATCAGATAACCTCACTTTCGAGCGTTCCGGTGGAAGGCGGCTTGAAAGGGAAATGTCCGGCGATGGAAGAGGTTTGGGTTTTGCGAGCGGTTTGAGTGAGGATCGATCCGCTATGTATACTTCCACATTTTGCCCGCTCGTTTTTTTTGAGTGTGCAAATCGCCACCACTTATTCGATCCCAGAACCGACCGCCTACAAGCTGCTCTGCATCATAGGTTTTCACAAGGTAGTCTTCCAACTCTCCTGTCAGACGTTTATTTTTCATCTCGAAAGTCCAAAGTTTCAGGCGACCTCGGATATCCTCGGTAAGTACGCTTTTTATAAAGGCGTGTGGGACGGGGACGTCAATCCCATAGCGATCTGAAGGATCACCGATTGTTTCTACAGTTTCGCCGAAGTAAAAAACTGGTGCGGTCAGGACGTAGGTTTCCAGTACACGTTTGCTATTATTCAGTTTGCGAATTGCTATTTCTAGTTTGCGCCACATGCCACGATTGAAATCTGGTTTTTGCGGCGACATGTTTGATAAAAGGAAAGTTTCACTATTTTGAATTTCCTGAATATCTTGGTTCGCGCTGGAAACGAGATGCCCTCGATCATAACCACTATTTTTATACGCTCCGAGACCGGCACGAAATCGCTTTGGTATTCGCGTATCTGCTCGGAAATGATCCTTGCGTTCGACCTCGGTAAGAAGGTGCTGATTTCGGTTGATGATTTCAAGTACCCATTTGGCTTGCCGAAAATGCCATGAATAACCGATGGTAAAATGCCGCCCCGTAAGCAGTTCATCGCAAACCGGTGCACCATATCGCATTTCTGGCTGGATATGGAATGGATTGTCCATCAGTGCCTCCAATAAAGCCTATTCGTTTCACTAGAATATGTTTCGGTATAATTGTGCTGAGATGAGGTTCTCACAGTTCACTCGAGTGGGATATCCGGCATCGCCGCCTCTGCAATCAAACCGATGACTTTCTTTAATCGTGGAGACTGAACCCATTCCTCGGCAGTGTAACTTGTTGGCCGAACGGCTTCAATAATGACTCCATTTTTGTCGATCGGAGTGCCGTCATCTTCACCTTTGACTGCAACCCAAGCTTCATCCGTTGCTGCCGCATCCGCCTTCGCTTTAGAGTTAAAAAAACCAGTTTTACCGGGTTCCTCTTTCAGCAGTTCGTCGTGATGTTCGTCAGGTATAATTCGCTTTTCGAGTGCCATTATCTTCTCCCAGAATTATTGCTATTCTCGGTTGTGTTTCTTTCATTAGTCAATTTAATAATGCAACTAGCAGAACGCGCCTACGCTATCCTCAGCAAAAATCATCGTGTAGGGTTTGGGTCTGTGACGGGCCGAGGAGATACATCATGGATGCCATTGCTGAAGAAGACCTGATCGTTGATCGTTCTGGTGATCCACATTGGGAGGCGCGGTGCGATCTGGCGGCGGCGTTTCGCTGGGCCGAGCGCTATGATTTTCACGAGGGCGTGGCCAATCACTTCAGCCTCGCGGTTTCCGAGGATGGTAAGCAATTCCTGTGCAATCCGAACCAGCGGCATTTCAGCCGGGTGACGGCGTCT
>CALGNW010000174.1 GCA_937958345.1 uncultured Neomegalonema sp.
ATCAGAGGCGTACCTGGAACGAATGCGATTGCATCGTCGTTGTCGTTACGCGTGGCGGTTTCGTATGTACCGGCCAGTTTAACCGAAACACCACCGAAGTCGCCGGTGTAGTTAGCACCGATCGAGAAGATATCGACGTCCGTACCAGGGGCATCACGATCTTCGAAGAAACGGTCGTTCGAGCTGTTGCCGCGCGCGTAGCCGACACCAACCTGGAAGCCCGAGAAGCGTGGGGTGTAGTAGTTGATACGAACCGCATCACCAGCGATCTGGCTTGCGAAACCAGCCGAACCATAGCTGTCAGCCATGAACGTACCGGTCATCGTACCCGAACATACGCCTGCTGGGCCATTGGTTGGCGAACATACGCCCATCGTGCCGAACGGGCTGTCTTCAGCACCGAGTTCAACGCGACCGAAACCGCCTTCGATGAACATAACCGACTCATCGACCCATTCGCCGTTGCCGCCGGCTTCGCCTTCAAGCTCGATTTTCGCGCCGAACTGAAGTCCGTTGTCCAGCGTGATCGAAGGCTTGAAGTGAATTTCAGCGTTGGTAGCGATATCGAAGCCGTCTCTGCCTTCGAGATCTTCGCTGGTGTAGATGGCCCATGCGTTGAAGAAGCCACCGACTGTTACGTCCCATTCAGCTGCATTCGCGCTGGTTGCGCTTGCACCAGCGAGGGCAACAGCACTTGTACCCAAAAGAATCTTTTTCATGCGTTCACCTGTTCCTCTGCGCAACTAAGACATTCTCGTTTTACGGAATGGCCGCCACACAAAATTCGGAATGGGCGATGTGCCCCTCCTGCGACCGACCATTCCCAAAACCCGTCATAGCGTCAACCAAACGCCGTTACAGTTTTCGCCTAAGTCGAATTATGTATCCAAAGAGCCACAAACCCTTATCCGGCGGTCGGTAATTTGTTTGCGCGCCGTGAACGATGCCGGTACACATTATTACCAAATGGTTAACGGAGTAGTTGTCTTGACGTTTTTAGTTCATCGAATCGTTGTCGTTGCGGCGGTATCTTCGTTGCTGGCCGGATGTGGTGCCAGCTTTCCCGCGGGCGACACCAGCGGCCTCGAACAAACGACCTCGCGCGAGCGGAATTTGCGTCTCGGCGGCACGTCCGAGGGCAACAGTCTGAAGGATCTCGTACTCGGCGACCGCAATGCCAGCGAGAATGCTCTGCCCGTCAACAAGTACCTGTGGCGCGCGTCACTGGACACGCTCAGCTTCCTGCCGCTGGCTTCGACCGATCCGTTCTCGGGCGTCATCTCGACGGAATGGGGCGCATCGCCTGATGCGCCGAACGAACGTGTGCGCGTCACGGCGTATGTCGAGGGCAAGGAACTGACGGCACGGGCGCTGGATGTTTCTGTGTTCCGCGAAATGCTGAACGGATCAGGGGCCTGGGTGGCCGCGCCGGTCAATCCGGAAACTGCCGGACAGGTAAAAGACAAGATCCTCATGCGCGCACGCGAGTTGCGGATCGCGGACGTTGACGGCCCCGGCGCCTGAGGGCGGCACATGCCCGGCGGTCGCACAGACCCTCGGGCATTGAACTAATCGCGCCGCGCTGTAGAACGTCATCCATCAGTGAGACTTCTGGAGTGCAGCGCGAATGGCGCGATATGATGCGAGTGTAGCCGAACCGAAATGGCGTGCGATCTGGGAAGACCGCTCGTGTTTTGCCGCCGGTGATGATCCTGACAAACCCAAATACTACGTGCTCGAGATGTTTCCGTACCCCTCGGGCCGGATTCACATGGGCCACGTCCGCAACTATGCGATGGGTGATGTTGTTGCGCGGGTAAAGCGCGCGCAGGGCTTTGATGTGCTGCATCCGATGGGATGGGATGCCTTCGGCATGCCCGCCGAAAATGCGGCGATGGAGCGCAAGACCCACCCCGGCACATGGACCTACGCCAATATCGATGCCATGCGCAGTCAGCTTAAACTGATGGGATTGTCGCTGGACTGGGCGCGCGAATTTGCGACCTGTGATCCTGAGTATTACGCACAGCAACAGGCCATGTTCATCGACTTTCTCGATGCCGGATTGCTGACGCGCAAAAACGCGACCGTAAACTGGGACCCCGTTGACATGACCGTGCTCGCAAACGAGCAGGTAATCGACGGCAAGGGCTGGCGGTCGGGCGCTGTTGTTGAAAAGCGTGATCTGACCCAGTGGTTTTTCCGCATCACTGATGTTGCAGACGAGCTTTTGACCGCCATTGATTCGCTGACCGGGTGGCCTGAAAAGGTGCGCACGATGCAGCGCAACTGGATCGGCAAATCCCACGGCCTGCAAATGCGCTTCGACATCGCAGGCAACACTCTGCTGCCCGATTATAAAGAACTGGAAGTTTACACGACCCGTCCCGATACCCTGTTCGGTATGGGGTTTGCGGCGGTATCTCCGGATCATCCCCTTGCGCTTTCGCTGGAGGACAAGGTCGACGGCCTGCGCGCGTTCCGCGAGGAATGCAAAGCCATCGGCACATCCGAAGAGGCGCTGGAAAAGGCCGAGAAAAAGGGCTTTGATACCGGGTTGCAGGTCCGCCACCCGTTTACGGACGAACTGTTTCCGATCTATGTCGCGAACTTCGTTCTGATGGACTACGGAACCGGCGCGATTTTCGGCTGTGCCGCCCATGACCAGCGCGATCTGGATTTCGCGCGCAAATACGGGCTCAAGGTTCTGCCCGTCGTCGCGCCCGAGGGCGATGCGTCCTTTGACGTCGCGAACGAGGCTTATGTCGGCCCCGGCTCGATTATCAACTCGGACTTTCTGAACGGGATGGAGATTGAACCGGCGAAAGAACTTGTTGCCGATAAGGTGGCCGCGCTTGGTAAGGGCGAAAAGAAAACCAATTACCGCCTGCGCGACTGGGGCATCTCGCGCCAGCGTTATTGGGGCTGTCCGATTCCGGTCGTGCATTGCGCCGATTGCGGCGTCGTGCCCGAGAAAAAAGAAAACCTGCCGGTCAGACTGCCCGAGGATGTCACCTTTGACAAACCCGGCAACCCGCTGGAACGCCATGAGACATGGAAGGCGGCGCCCTGCCCCTCCTGCGGAAAGCCTGCGACCCGCGAAACCGACACGATGGATACCTTCGTCGATTCGTCATGGTATTTCGCCCGCTTTACCGCGCCGCGCCACCCGACCCCGACCGACCGCGCGATTGTCGATCGCTGGTTGCCGGTGGATCAGTATATCGGCGGCATCGAACACGCGATTTTACACCTGCTCTATTCGCGGTTTTTTGCCCGCGCGATGGCAAAGACCGGCCACCTGTCCGAGGCGAGCGTCGAACCCTTCAAGGCTCTCTTTACGCAGGGCATGGTCACGCACGAGACCTATTCGCGCGTCGAAACCAGCAAAGACGGCGTTCAACGCGATATCTTTTTTACGCCCGACGAGGTCGAACGCGTCAGCGAAGGCCAATACACCCTCAAGACGGATGGCGAGCCGGTAAAAACCGGCGCGATCATCAAGATGTCGAAATCCAAACGCAACACCGTCGATCCCGAGGCAATCATCGCCGGATACGGTGCGGACTGTGCGCGCTGGTTCATGCTGTCGGACTCGCCGCCCGAGCGGGATGTCGAATGGACCGAGGCCGGCGTCGAGGGCGCGGCACGGCATATTCAGCGCGTGTGGCGGATCACCGAAGAGGCCTTGGACCGCCTTCCCGCCATCGGAACCGCTGCGCCGGATATGGACGATACCGCGACCGCGCTGCGCAAGGTCACACATAAAACCGTCAAAGCGGCGACGGATGATATCGAGGCCTTCCGCTTCAACAAGGCCGTCGCACGCCTGTACGAACTGACCAACGCCACCGCCGGCTTTAAGGGCAAGGGCGCGGCGGCGGATTGGGCGATGCGCGAGGCGTTGGAGGCGCTGGCAAAACTCATGGCGCCGATGACACCGCACTTGGCCGAGGAATGCTGGGCGGCTTTGGGCCAGACGGCCATTCTTGCCGAAACGGACTGGCCGGTTGCCGATGATGCGCTGACGGTGGATGATCTCGTCACCCTGCCCATTCAGATCAACGGCAAACGCCGCGCCGAAATTCAGGTCGCCGCAGATGCCGACAAGGCCAGTGTCGAGGCCATCGCTTTGGCCGAGCCCGAGGTGGTGAAGTTTCTGGACGGCGCAACACCCAAGAAAATCATCGTTGTGCCGGGGCGGATCGTCAATGTCGTCGTATAAAATGCTCGCAACCCGCCGTGCTCTCCTGTTGTCGCTTGCGGCCTTGGGCGGTTGCGGTTTCCGCCCGCTCTACAGCGGCGGCACACAAAACGGTCCGGGGCGGCTTCTGGGCAAGGTCCGCATCATCGCAGACCGCGGCGAGCTGCCGTTTCGTTTGCGCGAGGCGCTGATCGAAAACATGCGCCCCGCCTCTGCGGGCGCGCCCCTGACCCTGACGGTAAAAACCAAGGTCACCCGCGACGGCCTGCTGATCGAAGATGATGACGAGATCACGCGCTATAACCTGACGCTCGAGGTCGATTACACCCTGCGCCGTGCGAACAGCCCCGCGCCGCTTTATACCAATAACGCGCGCACCATCGCGGCTTTCAACGCCACGGCTTCGCAATACGCGACGCTGGTTTCCGAACGCGAAGTTCAGGCCCGCGCCGCCGAGGATATTGCCGAAAAAATCTCACGCAGACTTGCGGCGGCCTACGATCCGGCCTGGCTCTCCTGAACCATGGCCAAGCTGTCCGCCAACCGCAGCGCCGGATACATCGCAAAGCCCGACCCGGGGCATTATGCGGTTTTGCTGTACGGGCCGGACCCGACGCTGATCACCGACCGGCGTGAAGCCCTCGTCAAAAATCTGCTTGGCGCGGCGGACGACCCCTTTCGCCTCGCCCGCCTCAGCAATGACAGCCTGAAAAAAGACCCCGCATCCCTCAGCGATGAATGCAACGCCATCAGCTTTGGCGGCGGTGATCGCGTGATCGTCCTGACCGGC
>CALGNW010000175.1 GCA_937958345.1 uncultured Neomegalonema sp.
CGCCGTATGGTCCGCGCGTCGCTGACCCCGCCAAAACCCGGCGCGCAATGGACCGGCATCACCACGCGGCTCGCCGAGCGTTTGCTTGAGACGAAAGCCGTTGATGCCGTCCTGACCATGGCCCCCGATAAAGACGACAAATGGAAACCGGTCCCGGTGCTGATCGCCGAGGCTGCGGATATGGCACAGGTGCGAGGCATGCGGATGGGTTATGCGCCTTTGCTGGCGCTGCTCGAACCTGCGCGCGCGGCGGGCCACAAACGCATCGCCGTCATCGGCATTCCGTGTCAGATTTACGCCCTGCGCGCCATCGAGCGCGACCTCGGCTTTGACAGCATCACCGTCATCGGCACGCCGTGTTCGGACAATACCACCACCGAGAATTTTCACACCTTCCTCGGCCTTTTGTCCGACGACCCCGACAGCATCACCTATCTGGAGTTCCGCGCGGATTACAAAGTCGAGCTGCGCTTTGACGATGGCCGCAAGAAACTGATCCCGTTTCTCAGCCTGCCGATCTCCGACCTACCAAAAGATTTCTTTCCGCTGACCTGCCGCACCTGCGTCGATTACACCAACTCGCTTGCCGATATCACCGTCGGATACATGGGCGGCGAGGGCGAGCAATGGCTGCTGGTCCGCAACAGGCGCGGCGAAGACCTGCTCGATCTGTTGGGCGATGAAGTCCGCCTGTCCGAGCCGGGCGACAAGGGAAAGCGCGCGGGCGCGGTCAAGGGCTTTCTTGCCAATACCGAGCGCGCGGCGGGCGGCTTGCCTCTGCGCCGGATGCCGGACTGGGTGCGCCCCCTCGTCAGTTGGCTGATGCCCCGCATCGGACCGCGCGGGATCGAGTTTGGCCGTGCGCGGGTCGAGATGAAGGCCGTCGAGACCATCATACACCTGCGCCGCGAACGCCCCGCGATGATGAAGAATATGATTCCCGATCACGTCTGGCGGCTGGTGCGTCCCTATGGGATACTGCCGCAGGATGACGAACGAAAGCCGGACCTATGACCGACCTGCCAGCCTTTGCACCCATTCCTGCGGTGTTGCCCTCGACGGTCCCGTTTGTCGGGCCGGAGCAAATCGAACGCGAGAGCGGACAGGCGTTCAAGGCCCGCCTCGGCGCGAATGAACTGACCCTGCCGCCGTCGCCAAAGGTGGTCGGGGCGTGCGCCCGCATCGCGCAAACCGAGGCGGCATTCTACCCTGATCCGGCGGCTTACGACCTGCGCGCGGCGCTGGCGGCGCACACAAATCTCGCGCCCGAAAATATCCTTGTGGGCGAGGGCATCGACGCATTGCTCGGCTGGATCGTGCGGCTGTTCATGGCGCCCGGCGATGTGGCCGTCACCTCGCTCGGCGCGTATCCGACGTTCAATTATCATGTTGCGGGGGCGGGGGCGCATGCCGAAACCGTCGCCTATCGCAACGATGCCGAAGACCCCAAAGCACTGGCGGCGCGGGTGCGCGAGATGAACGCAAAGCTGGTCTATTTCTGCAATCCCGATAACCCGATGGGCAGTTGGCACGACGCGGTTGCGGTGCAGGAATTTATCGACAGCATCCCCGAAACCTGTCTGGTTCTGCTCGATGAAGCCTATGCCGAATTTGCCCCCGGCGGCGTCATTCCGGCCAATGCGTTCGTACGACCGAACCTGATCCGGCTGCGCACCTTTTCCAAGGCATACGGCCTTGCGGGTTTGCGTGTCGGCTATGCGATGGGCAGTCCCCGCATCATCGGAGGCTTCGATAAAATCCGGAATCATTTCGGCGTCAACCGGCTGGCGCAGGCGGCGGCACTGGCCGCTCTCGAAGATCAGGCGCATATGAATGAGACAGTCGCGACCATCGCAAAGGGCCGCGAAAGGATCGCCGCCATTGCCCGCGCAAACGGACTGACCCCGCTGCGTTCGGCCACGAACTTTGTCACGATTGATTGCGGACAGGACGGCGCATTTGCCAAACGCCTGCTGGCCGAAATCGTCGCGCGCCGGGTCTTCATCCGCATGCCCGGACCGGAGGGGCTTAACCGCTGCATCCGCGTCAGCGTCGGCAGGGATGATGAAATTGATTTGTTCGAACAGATTTTGCCCGACTGCCTCCGCGCCGCCCGGTCACTCTGACCCGGCGTCAATCACCCTCATCTCCCCCATCCACTTGTCATCCCCGCGAAAGTGGGAATCTCGTGCCGGAGAGAGATTCCCTCTTTCGAGGGAATGACCGCACTTTTCGAAACCCCAACACCAAACACCCCACCCGCGAACGGGCAGAGCCACAAATCACCCTGTCGCAACCCCCCGATCCGGCGGCACAGGCTCCCGCTGCATGACCGAAGCCGGATCACGCTTTGCCAACCAGTGACATGCCGCCAGCACCGCATCGACCGCATGAACATGCCGTTTCCGATGCCCCGGCGGCGGGCCATACCGCAACGGAGGCACGGATTTCGGTCCTGCCTGCGCCGCCTTGCGCTTGGCAATCTCCCGCACCATCCGATGTGCCTGTTTCTGCAAATCACTCAGCGCGTTATGCAACGCCTGCATCCGGCGGCTGATCGCGGTGGCGGTCAGCAAATCATCTTCCGACATTTCCGGCGACCTCTCGGACCATTCCTCGTAATCCGGCTGGCCGTTAAAACCGGCAATCCTGAACAACAACTTGGGTT
>CALGNW010000176.1 GCA_937958345.1 uncultured Neomegalonema sp.
CACGATTGATGGTGCCGACGAGATTGACCCTGCGCTTAACCTGATTAAAGGCGGGGGCGGGTGTCATCTGGTGGAAAAGATTGTTGCCGCCGCCTCCGCCGAGATGATCGTGATTGCCGATGACCGGAAACTTGTGCCGCAACTCGGCGCTTTCCCTTTGCCTGTCGAGGTTACGCCTTACGGGTGGCAGACCACGGCGCTGATGATCGAAGATGTCCTGCGGGTCTGGGATGTGGGCGGGACCGAGGGTGGCCGCCGTGTCGTCGAAAACCGTCCCTTCGAGACCGACGAGAAAAATTTCATCCTCGATTATCATCTTGGCCGGATCGGGGAACCGGCGGCCCTGAGCGCCGCGCTGAACGCGATTCCCGGCGTGGTCGAGAACGGACTGTTCATAAAGATGGCCGCGCGGGCCATGATCGGTTCACCGGACGGCACGGCCCGCGAAGTCCTTCCCGTATGAACCGCCGGTTTTTCAGTCTGGCTGTGCTGGCATTGGCGGGCGGGTGTTCGGGGGCGGGTGTTTCCGCAACGGATCTGCGCGGAAAAGTATCCGGCGAGATCGCGCAGATCGTGGCGAACCCCGGCCAACTGGCCCGTCTGACCGGACAGGCGCAAACCGATACCGCGCGCGTTGACGCGGTGCGGTCCCGTATCGCAGGCGGCCATGCCGCCGCTTTTGATGTGCCCCAACTGCATGATCTGCGGCGATTCTACAGTTCACCCGACGGACAGGTGGTGACGGCGCTGGCCTATGCTGCCGAGGGAAAACAAGCCCGCCCCGCTGTTGATCCGGCCCAGCTTTCCCGCGTTGAAGCCGCGTTCGATAATCCGGTCATTGCGCAATCGGTCGCGATTTTGCGCGCGGTATTGCGCGCGGTATTTACCGCCGAATCCGGGCGATAATCGCATGAAAGCCGCGGGGGGCGGCGGTCACGCTGCCGTGCGCGGTGTTTCCATCGGTCCCGGATCGCGCTAGGTCTGTCGCGATGGAATGCGAGGGACGGACATGGCTGAATTCGACTATGATCTCTTTGTAATCGGTGCGGGCTCGGGCGGCGTGCGGTCGGCGCGGCTGGCAGCACAGGGCGGCGCGCGGGTCGCTGTTGCAGAGGAAAGCCGCTATGGCGGGACATGCGTCATTCGCGGCTGTGTTCCTAAAAAGCTGATGGTCTATGCGTCCGGTTTTCACGAGGCATTCGAGGATGCCGCCGGATATGGCTGGACCGTCGAAAAGCCGGCATTCGACTGGGCCGCGCTGTGCAAGGCGCGCGATGCCGAGGTTGACCGGCTGGAAAACATCTATCTGAACAATGCGCTTGAGGGGAACGGCGTGACGGCGATTCGCCAGCGTGCGGTTCTGTCCGGCGCGCAGTCTGTCGATCTGGCCGACGGGACGCGTGTGACCGCAAAGACAATTCTGATCGCGACGGGGGGCAGGCCGTCCCGCCTGCCGATTGACGGGGCCGAGCTGGCGATTGTCTCGGATGATATTTTCCATCTGCCAACCCAGCCCAAACACATGATCGTGGTTGGCGGCGGGTATATTGCCGCCGAGTTTGCCTGTGTTTTTGCCGGACTGGGCACAAAGGTTACGATGGTCAACCGCAGCACGACGATCCTGAAGGCATTCGACCATGACCTTCAGGAAACCCTGATCGAAGAAATGAAAAAGCGCGGCATAGACATGCATCTGGGCGATGCGCCCGCGTCGATCTCGGAAACAGCCGGTGGCAAGCGCGTCACGTTGAAAAGCGGCGAGACGCTGGAGGCCGATGTCGTCTTTATGGCGACGGGCCGTCATCCCAATACCGAGGGACTGGGGCTGGAGGCGTTGGGGATCGAGACCGGAGCGGGCGGCGAGATTAAAGTCGATGCCTATTCACAGACCTCTGTGCCGTCGGTCTATGCGGTGGGCGATGTGACCGACCGTGCGCAACTGACGCCGGTTGCGATCCGCGAGGGCGCGGCGTTTGTCGAAACCGTCTTTAACAACAACCCGACATCACCCGACCACGACCTGATCCCGACGGCGATCTTCACGCAGCCGGAAATCGGAACCGTCGGCATGAGCGAAGCGGATGCACGGCGCGAGCACGAAGTCGAAATCTATCGCGCCAAGTTCCGCCCGATGCTGCACACGCTGTCGGGCCGTGATGAAAAGATGCTGATGAAAATTGTTGTAGACGCATCGACGCGCAAGGTTCTGGGGGTTCATATCCTCGGCCACGGGGCGGGCGAGATGATCCAGTGCGTCGGGATTGCCGTAAAGATGGGGGCGACCAAAGAGGACTTTGACCGCACCATGGCGGTCCATCCGACAGCCGCCGAAGAGTTGGTCACCATGAACAGCCCCGTCGCGTAATGGGGCGCGGTCATTACTGTGTGTTGAAGGGGCGGCCCCACGAGCTGGCCCTTGACGGAGACAAAACCCCGCATATCGAAATCAAGGTTTCGGCGCGCGGCTGGTATCGTGTGGCGGTCAATGCGCAATCGACACAGCCGCCGCACGAGCTGTTATTCGCCGCGATCGACCCGTTCGATCATCCGATCCTGAAAACTCTGAATGGTTTGCCCAAGGGAATGACGAAACTGTCCAAGCGCCGAAAGCTGGCGCTTGATTACACGCGCGGCGGTTTTATCCGGCGGGCGCAAATGAAGGTCGCGCCATTCCGGTTGCGCGGGCCGAACAACGATCTGCGCGAGTTGCTGGGCCTTGCCCTTGCAGAGTCGATCAAGACCGAGGATGCGATGTTGTACGCCTTTGGCGAAAGCTGGGGACCGGAGCCGACGCGCCCCGACCAGTATTTCGGATTCAAGCCGGGGCGCGGTGTCCATGATGTTCATATGAATCAGGGATCGCGCGCGCAGTTTCGCGGCGCAAACCGTGCGCGTCAGGACGGCGCGCTGTTTTTGCACTTTCCGTCTCAACGGCGTTGGGTGGCGTTGTTCCTCGCGTTTCAAAGCCAGTGCTGGAACAACGACGCGAAGACCGGACACCCTTTGCCGTCGCGGCGATAAGCG
>CALGNW010000177.1 GCA_937958345.1 uncultured Neomegalonema sp.
GTATCAGAATAGACTGCCGTTCGAGATCAATGACCCGCGCAACGGGCGCATCCTGTCGAACGAGTACAAAAAATGGGACGGGTTCCGCGAGAAGCGCCGCCACGAGAATGACGACGGTACATGGTCAACCTATGAAGGGCCGGAATATACCGAGACGGACAAGCTGCGCGCGTTTATCGAATTTATCGGTGACATAACCTCGACGATCAATCTGGCCGAGGATACTTATCCCGTGGCGCTGGAGGACGTGCAGCCGGGGGATATGTTCCTGCTGCCCCGCAACCACGCCTATATCGTCAAGGATATCGACCCGACCGGCGCGATGACGACGCTGTCGCATTCTTCGCCGCGCGCGTGGCGGATTATGGCCGAGATTAACGACTTTCCGGCGGAAGTGCCCGAGGACAAGCGCAAACGGGACGGATACCGCCGGTTTAAACCCCATGAATACCTGCGCAAAAATCCCCTGAGCGTACCCGGTGCATCAACGGATCAGTGGGAAGTGTCGGCATCGCTGGGCGGTGACCGCGAGGCGTTCAAGCTGGCCACGCAAAGTGCGCTCGCCAGCATCAAGGAACCGCTGGGCGCAAAGGCCGAGCGGCTGTTTGCGTCGCTGTGCGATTACACAATCCAGCGCGTCGATATTGTGAATCAGAGCCTTAGCTATCTGGACGACCTGAACAACAACCGGGGCCGTCAGTGCATGACATTCGGTGAATATGCCGAACATTCGACGCCGGGACGCGATAAAAAACTGACCGGCCAGTTCAAGCTGTTGCGCGCTTTGACGCAAAGCCCCGATTGGCAGGACGAGTATATCGGCCTCAAACCCGTGATCGAGGCGATCTTTGATCCCGCCGATTCCATGACCGAACAGGAACTGGGCAGCTATTGCTCGGTTCCGTTTGATATTCGCGGCGGACGCCAGATCACCCTGCGGGAAATCTGGCGGGGGCTGGAATCGGATCGCGTTGTATCGGACCCTCATGCGCCGCTGGATAGCCGGTGGGGCCTGTCCCGCACGCCGTGGACCCCGCAATGCGAGAGCGCGACGCGCAGTTAAAAACGGGCCGGTAACCCTGTGCCGCGTTACTGCGGCAGAGGGGCAAGCATCGCCGTCATGGCCTGAGCCTGTTGTGCCGGAAGGGTCGGCAACAGAGCGCGGATCGAATATCCGCCGTGGATTTTCCCGTTTTGGCGATACATCCAGTCCGAAATTGACGCACGTTCAAAGCTGTACCGGCTGCCCAGTTTGAGCGGCACGTCGACGGCCTCGTTGCTGACAACGCAATCAAATGTCTGTGCATTCGTGCTTTTACACCCGGTCATCCAAAGATGTTCTGCGCCGCCTGCGTGCGGAACCGCAACCTTGATGCTAATGGCGTCAAGCCCGGTCTTGTCCGCGTTGATACGCGTCCAGAACGCGTCAAAGGTCGTGCGGGCCGCCGCCTGCGAGCGGGCCATTTCGGTGTCCGCCCCGTCCATGGCAACAACACTGTCGCCCGTTTTCGCGACAGTTGCCTCGACGCTGCGGTCATCAAATGTCCATGCGAGCAGTCCGCCGCCCACCATCACAAGTGCGCCTGCACCGATCATCTTCACTAAGTTCATATCTTCCTCCCGGCCTATGTCACCAGGAGGAGCAAGATAGAGGCCAGTGTTTTTCGGGAAATTGAACGTGCAGCGTCATTTTTTCGGCGGCGGCTGCTTGCGCGAAAACACCAGTTCGGTGTCTGAGGATGCCTTTTTGTCGAGCTTGTAGCCCTCGACGTCAAAGTCGCGCAAATCGGCGGCGCGTTCGACGCGGTTGCGGACGATCCAACGCGCCATCAAACCCCGTGCGAACTTGGCGTAATACATCAGCGCGCGCGCCTCGCCGTCCTTTACGTTCAGGAATTTGGCGGTAATCACGGGCTGGCCCAGCGCCTTTTTGTCGACGGCTTTGAAATACTCGTTCGACGCCAGATTGACGATTGTGCTGTCGGCATGGCCCTCCAGATCGTCGTTCAGGGTGTCGGCGATGGTGCGGCCCCAAAAGTCATACAGTGATTTGCCGCGCTTGGTTTCCAGCTTGGTTCCCATTTCGAGCCGGTACGCCTGTATCGCATCGAGCGGGCGCAGGACACCGTATAGGCCGGACAGGATACGCACATGATTTTGGGCGTATTGCAGCTCGGCATCGTCGAGCGTGTCGGCGTCCAGCCCCCAATAGACATCACCGTCAAAGACCAGACCCGCCATCTTGGCCGAATTGCTCTGGCCCTTGAGGTTAAACGCCTTGAAGCGGTCGGCGTTCAGTTCGGCCAGCGCATCGCTGATATGCATGAGGCGTTTGAGGTCGGCGGGCGTCTGCTTTTTGGCAACCTTGGCCAATTCGACCGTATCGGCGGTCAGGCGCGGCGCGGTCGGTTCCAGCGCAGTTTGGGGCGCGTCGAAGTTCAGTTTTTTTGCAGGGGATAGCAGGGTCAGCATGGCGTGCCTCCGGGTCCTCATCACGTCGGCGCAGCGGAATGCGACGCCTGTACGCTTGGGTAAACACAGAGATAAGAGGCGACATCCGGAAGTCAATCGGCGCGAGGTCCGGCGGGATGCCGTGCCGGTGAATGTCAGGCCGTAGCGCGCTCTTTTTTACGCTTTTTCATCCGCCCCGTAATCATCGAGCGTTTGACCGGACCAAGGTAATCAATGAACAGTTTACCGTCGAGGTGATCGATTTCGTGCTGGACGCAGGTCGCGAGCAGGCCGTCGCAATCCAGTTCCTGCGTCTCGCCGTTCTGGTCCAGATACCGCACGCGCACCTGTTCGGGGCGCTCGACATCGGCGAATTCTTCGGGGATCGAGAGGCAACCCTCCTCGTAGCGGCTGACCTGTTCGGATTCCCAGATAATCTCCGGATTGGCCATCATCAGCGGGTGGGGTTCGCCGTCCTCGTCTTTGACGACATCCATCACCAGAATACGCTGCAAGACGCCGATCTGAGGCGCGGCGAGGCCGATACCCGGCGCGTCGTACATCGTTTCCAGCATGTCCTGCATCAGAACGCGCATCTCGTCATCAACGGCGGTGACGGGCTCGCACATCTTTTTGAGGCGCGGATCAGGGTGCAGGAGTATTTTTCTCAAGGCCATCCTTCGCAGTTACTTGGCGAATCGGGCGAAATCAAGCGCCAAGCCTTGAAAAATGCCTATTGTCCCGGTTGCGCCATCACGGGGTTATGCACGCCCCGCACATTTTTGTGAGCAGTCGGGGCAGGGTTGGGAAATGAGGGTTCGAGCGGTCTTGACGCGGGAGTTTGCGCAGACGATGACGGATCGGCGTGCTTGGACCTTGCGGCGATACCGTTCGCCGCAGAAAATCACGCATCTGACGTGACGACGAAACCCCGGGGATAGGTTGCCGCCATGACCAACACGCGTTTTGACAAACCCTTTACGCAACAGGAAGCCATCCCCGACGAGGGGATCGCGGCGGCGGTCGAGATCCTGCGCGGGGGCCGGTTGCACCGCTATAACACGCTGGCGGGCGAAGTGTCCGAGGTGTCGTTGCTGGAGCAGGAATATGCGGCGTATCAGGGCGCGAAATACTGCCTTGCAACAACGTCGGGCGGGCAGGCGATGCAGATTGCCCTGCGCGCTGCCGGAGTAAAGCCGGGGACGAAGGTGCTGGCCAACGCCTATACGCTGGCCCCTGTGCCGGGGGCGATTTTTGCAACGGGCGGTGTGCCGGTTCTGGTCGAGATCGGGCGCGACTGGCACACCGATGTTGACGATTTGCGGGCCAAGGCGGCGGCGAGCGGCGCGAAATATCTGATGCTGTCGCATATGCGCGGGCATATCGCCGACATGGATGCGATTTGCGCGGTCTGCGATGAATTCGGCATCACGATGATCGAGGATTGCGCGCATACGATGGGCGCGAAGTGGCGGGGTAAACGGTCGGGCAATTTCGGGACGGTCGCCTGCTTTTCGACGCAGACTTACAAGCATCTGAATTCGGGTGAGGGCGGTTTTCTGACCACCGATGACCCTGAACTGGCCGCGAGGGCCGTCGTCGGGTCCGGGTCTTATATGCTGTACGGATCGCATGGTGCGATCCCCGACGAAGACGTGTTCCAACGGGTCCGGCTGGACAGCCCCAACTGTTCGGCGCGGATGGATATGCTGCGCGCCGCGATCCTGCGCGCGCAACTGCGCAATCTGGATGCGAATGTCGATCGGTGGAACGCGCGGTATCGGGCGCTGGAAAACGGGTTGCGCGGCGCGGCGGGAATCCGCGTGCCGGAGCGGGCGGCGCACGAAAGCTATGTCGGGTCGTCGTTCCAGTTTCAGGCGCTGGGGCTGGCCGGATCGGTTCCGGCGCTGGTCGCCGCCTGTGCCGCGCGGGGGGTCGATATCAAGTGGTTCGGTGCGGATACGCCGCAAGCCTTTACCAGCCGCTATGATTCCTGGAAGTACCTCGGTGATCCGCCCGACCTGCCCAACACCCGTTCCGTGCTGTCGACGACATGCGATGTGCGCGTCCCGCTGACCTTTAGTGTCGAGGATTGCGCGTTGATTGCCGTGATCATTGCGGAGGAGGCGGCGCGGCTGGGCGCGGTGCAGGCGGCGGAATAAAGCGGGCTTTCGCTGACACCTTCGCGTGTAAAGTTTACACGTTCTGATTGTTCGGATCGGGCGTTGACGCCGTATCTCGCTATTTTGTGAACGGTCCGGCGCCCCGCTGGCGCCTGCTAAAATCGGGGGTGCGGGCCTTGCCTCTCCGCGGTTTTCGCTTTCAGATACGCGGAAATCAGGGATTTCAGGGTACGGTGTAAGGGCAGGTTTCTGCCCGCTGTGGGGGTGGCCCGCTTTACCGGAGCGGGACGGCATGGTATTCTACCCGAAGTAGATTCACGATAAT
>CALGNW010000178.1 GCA_937958345.1 uncultured Neomegalonema sp.
TTTTGCTCGCGAATTATCCGAACAAAGACGGACGGCTTGCTAATGGTGTCGGGCTCGACACGCCGCAAAGTTGCGTTGATCTGCTATTGTACCTCGGCGGTGCGGGATACCAGATAGACGGCGCACCGGATAGCTCTGCAGACCTGATGGAACAAGTCCAAGCCGGTCCTACAAACTGGTTGGCTGACCGCGCAACGCGCAACGGCGGCGAACGCCTTTCTCTCGCCGACTACAAAACATTCTACAAAACTCTGCCGTGGGATTTGCGCTTACGCGTCGAGGATCGTTGGGGCGCTGCAGAAGCAGACCCTTTCGTGGGTGAGGACGGATTTGCACTTTCAATTTTGCATTTCGGTAATGCGGTCGTCGGAATCCAACCGGCGCGCGGCTATAATGTGGACCCGAAAGAAACCTATCATGCGCCCGATCTTGTGCCGCCGCACAATTATCTGGCCTTCTATGCGTGGTTACGGAAATCTTTCATGGCGGATGCAATCATTCACCTTGGCAAGCACGGCAATCTGGAGTGGCTTCCGGGGAAGGCACTTGCCTTGTCGGAGGAATGTTTCCCCGAAGCAGCACTCGGCCCGACACCGCATCTATACCCGTTTATTGTCAACGACCCCGGCGAGGGGACGCAGGCAAAGCGTCGAACATCCGCTGTCATTATCGACCACCTGACTCCACCGCTGACGCGCGCTGAAACCTACGGCCCGCTTAAGGACCTGGAGGCGCTGGTTGATGAGTACTACGAGGCATCGGGCCTTGATCCGCGCCGTCTCGATCACTTGCGTCGCGAAATCCGGTCCTTAACCGCAGCCAGTGGCCTTGACGAGGATGTCGGGATCACAAGTGATACGCCTGAGGAAGACGCCTTCGCGAAGCTCGATGAATATCTTTGCGAGTTGAAAGAGGCGCAAATCCGCGATGGTCTGCATATCTTCGGCACTGCGCCGCAGGGACGTCTGGAAACTGACCTGCTTGTCGCGCTGGCCCGAGTGCCGCGCGGAAAAGGGCAGGGCAGAGATGCGTCGATCATCCGGGCATTGGCCGCCGACCTGCTACCGTCGCTGGACTTTGATCCACTCGATTGCAACCTGTCGTCGACGTGGACCGGGGAAAGACCCGCATGCCTTGCCGGCCTTTCTAGCGACCCGTGGCGGAGTATCGGAGATACTGTCGAACGGCTAGAGCTTATGGCCGCAAACCTGGTCTCTGTTGATGGGCCGCAAACCGTCTGCGAGGACGGCATGGCAGGCCCCGTTCTCAGGTGGATCCGAGACACGATGCGCCCCGCACTGCAGCAATGCGGGCCCAATGAATTCAACGCCACATTGCAGGGCCTCAACGCACGCTTTGTCCCGCCCGGACCGTCCGGAGCGCCGACACGCGGTCGACCGGACGTCCTTCCTACAGGCCGCAATTTTTTCTCGGTTGACAGTCGTGCAGTTCCGACACCCGCCGCGTATGCGCTCGGTTGGGCTTCAGCTTCACTTCTCGTCGAAACCCATATGCAAAAACAAGGTGATTGGCTTCGCAGCGTTATTCTGACGGCATGGGGTACGGCGAACATGCGAACCGGCGGTGACGACATCGCCCAAGGTCTGGCTTTGATGGGCGTTCGCCCGACATGGGATGGTGCAAACAGGCGGGTTACGGGCTTTGAAATCATACCGTCTGATATTCTGGATCGGCCTCGCGTAGACGTCACTTTGCGTGTCTCAGGATTTTTTCGGGATGCCTTTCCCGCGCAAATGGATCTGTTTGATAGTGCCGCGCGCGCAGTGATGGCGCTGGATGAACCCGCCGAGGTAAACCCACTCGCTGCCCGGTTTCGGGCGGATGGCGAAACACGGGAAGCCGGGTTCAGAGTGTTCGGCTCAAAACCGGGCGCCTACGGTGCTGGTTTGCAAGCAATGATCGACGAGAAACTGTGGGCGGAACGAAGCGATTTGGCCGAGAGCTATCTGGAATGGGGCAGCTACGCGTATGGTGGCGGCACGATGGGCGACCAGGTACGCGACACTTTTGAAACGCGTTTGAGCATGGTCGAAGCAGTCGTCCAAAATCAGGATAACCGCGAACACGATTTGCTGGATTCCGACGATTACTACCAGTTCGAGGGCGGGGCGGCGGCGGCCGTGGCAACCCTATCGGGCAGTGAGCCAACGATTTACCACAACGACCATTCACGCCCTGAACGTCCGGTAATCCGAACGCTGGAAGATGAGATTGGCCGCGTCATCCGATCGCGCGTGATCAATCCCAAATGGATCGCGGGCGTAAAACGCCATGGCTACAAGGGTGCCTTCGAGATCGCGGCGACGGTAGATTATCTCTTCGCATTCGCGGCAACGACAAGGGCTGTGAAGCAACGCCATTTCGATCTTGTGTTCGACGCGGTCCTTGCGGACGACGCAACACGTGACTTTATCGAAGGGGCAAACCCAGCCGCTCTGCGTGAAATCGCTGACCGGTTTGCCGAGGCGCGGGATCGGGGGATGTGGAACCCCCGCTCTAACTCGGCAACAAGGCTTCTGGATAATCTGCGGGGCATCCCTGAAGCTTAGCGCCAGCAGTGGATCACACCTTTTAGCGCCTAAGCGGTGCGTAAATACCACAAAAGGCACGTTGCTTGAATGCACGCTACGGACGCGCGCCTTTCTTGTCGTGCCTTAGTTTGATAGACTTACAACGTATACGTCTGTGGAGTTCCTCGTTATGAGTACGGTCAAATTATCGGGCCTCTTCGCCGTTTGCGCGATGTTAAGTGGGTGCGCCAGCCCCGCACCCGAGGCTGATTTGACTTCTCAGCCCGATATTTCAGATGCCGTGGAACTGATTTCTGCAAACCCGATCAAATCACCGGGTATTCCTCGGCTGTCGGTTTTGCCTTCAGAAATTGAACAGACGGTAGAGGCTCCGCGGCCACCATTGGCGACTTTTACGCAATACGATGGTCAGTCATTGCCCCTATCCGAGCCACTGCCAAAGCTCGTCAGCGCACCGCTAAATGCCGCGCCGATTAAATTACCTGCGAAACCGCGCGTTATTAGAGCCGCGGAAATTGCGAGGCCCAAACCCGCGGCAAGGCCATCTCCGGTGGCAAAGGGTCCGCCCGCAAAAGAGGCTAAGGCAGCACCGGTCACGGCACCGGTCCAGCGACGATCTGTGCGGGCAACACCGTCACCATCGCCTCGCCCTGTCGCCTCGACACCCCGTCCGACAATGCGTCCTGCGCGCAAGGTCGCCTCGGCACAGGCTGTTGAACCTGCTTTGCCTGCGGTGACGGTGCCGCCCCGTCCGAACATAGTTGCGTCGATGCCGAGAATGTTGGGCAATCCCATTGCGGCACTAGATAAAAATCCGACGGCGCTACCGTCCACGCCTACCGCAGGCGATACAATTCCAATCGGGACGATCCCTGCGTCTCTCGGTACGGTCAATCTGATCGCCGAAGAGGCGTCGTCGCCCGTGGCGGATAGGTTAGAGCAATCGCGTGCCGACGATTCCGGCACACTCAGTTGGGACGCGGCCTCCGCACTGGTCCGGGCGGGCGAGGTTGAGACTGCGGTTGATATCGGAGAATTCGAAGTGTTAATGACCCTCTGCTCGGGGCGCGGGATCATAACAATCCAGCCAACACCAAACGCATTTGCCGAGATTGACACGCCAAAAGTCATTTGCGGAAAAACGGCCTCTCTGACATCACAGTAACAGCCTGCTTATTTTTGGAGAAAGCCGTCATGGCCGACACAGATGATGACGCCCGCCATGCCGCCAAAATGGCAAAGAAAAAGACTGCACGCGATAAGATCATGGCGACCAAAACAGATCAAAAAGGTCTGGTGATCGTTCATACCGGCAAAGGCAAAGGCAAAAGCACCTCGGCGTTCGGAATGATTTTCCGATGCATCGCGCATGAAATGCCGTGTGCCGTGGTTCAATTCATCAAGGGCGGGATGTCGACGGGCGAGCGTGACCTTATTCTGGCAAAGTTTTCGGACGCCTGCCAATTCCATACAATGGGTGAAGGCTTCACCTGGGAAACGCAGGATAAGTCCCGAGACATGGAGATGGCAGCGGCAGCATGGGAAAAAGCCAAAGAGCTTATCCGTGATCCTGCGAACAAGATGGTTCTATTGGACGAAATCAATATCGCCTTGCGCTATGATTATCTTGATGTGAACGAGGTGGTTGCTTTCCTGCAAACCGAAAAGCCGGAAATGACCCACGTCGTTCTAACCGGTCGTAACGCCAAGGACGAGTTGATCGAAGCGGCAGATCTCGTAACAGAGATGGAACTGATCAAGCATCCGTTCCGCTCGGGAATTAAAGCACAGATCGGTGTAGAATTCTAAGATGACGATTTCAATCGTTATACCGGCGCGATACCAGTCCAGTCGCTTTCCCGGGAAACCGCTTGCGCCGCTAAAGGGTGCATCGGGCGTTTCAAAGCCGCTCATTCAAAGGGCTTGGGAGGCTGCCTCCGAAGTATCGGGTGTTTCCCAAGTGGTCGTTGCAACAGACGACGATCGCATTGCGCAGGCTGCGCGGGCCTTCGGTGCCGAAGTCGTTATGACCGCACCCGACTGCGAAAACGGCACTGCGCGGTGTCACAATGCGCTTGCACACCTCGATAACCCCGAAATCGTTATAAACCTGCAAGGCGATGCGCCTTTAACGCCACCCTGGTTTGTCGAGGCGCTGATTGACGCAATAAAGAAGGGTGCGGAGGTCGCGACGCCGGTTCTGCGTTGCGATAGCGAGACTTATAATAACTTTATTGAAGACCGAAGGGCAGGGCGCGTGGGCGGCACGACGGCAGTTTTCGACGCAGAGCAGCGCGCACTATATTTTTCCAAAGAAGTCATCCCGTATATAGGGCACGAGGTTGGTGAGAACGATATCGTTCCGGTGTTTCATCATGTGGGCCTATATGCCTATACTCCGGCTGCGCTGAAACGCTACATCGGGTGGAACGCCGGTCCGCTGGAAAAGCTGGAGGGACTTGAGCAACTGCGCTTCCTTGAAAACGGCGCGTCTGTCCAGTGCGTGGAAGTAGAAGCCCCGGGCCGCGTATTCTGGGAGCTAAACAATCCTATCGACACACCTCGCATCGAGGCGGCCTTGGCAAAGCTGGGCGTCGAATAGCCACGCTGCCAAACGGAGCGAAAACGTATACGCTTGGCGGCATGGAAAAATCTTTGATCACTCCACCCGGCGTGCCGCCCGCAACCGAAGTGCTTTCGGTATTGGAGGTTGCGCGGCGGGCGAGAAAAAATCCGCTCTCAATAATTCCCCAACTTGCCTACGAGCAGCCGATTGTATCGGGAAAGACGGTTATTCGCTGGCACATGGTCATGGACCCCGGCGCCTTAAAGCGCGTATTTCTCGAGAATGTTGAGAACTATCCGAAATCGAATGTAACGCTGCGCCTCCTAAAGCCTGCGGTGGGAGAAAGCCTTTTTACCTCTGAGGGAAAACATTGGAGATGGCAAAGGCGTGCTACGGCTCCTGCATTTCAACATCGGAATGTCGTTCAGCTTGCTTCAATGATGACCGATTCAGCCGAAGCTACATGTAAACGGCTCGCTGCAGTTGCCGACGGTGCGGGTGTGACGGACATTGACGACGAAATGACAACTGCGACGTTTGATGTCGTGTGCGATGCGCTTCTCAGCGGTCGCGACGCGCTGAATCGAGACGAGCTTATCGACGCTTTGGCGCGGTATCTCGAAACAGTCGGTCGGGTCTCGCTGCTGGATGTTTTAGGATTGCCGAACTGGGTCCCGAGACCCGCACAGTTATTCAGCCGCGGGTCGATCAGGGATACCCAAGCGATGATGGAAGGCGTGATAAACAAGCGCCGGGCAAAAATTGCCGCGGGCGAGGAACCTGCGAATGATTTGTTAAATCTGATACTCGAGGCCGAGGACCCGAAGTCGGGACGGCGGATGTCGGATGCGGAAGCTCGTGACAACCTCTTAACGTTCGTTATCGCCGGACACGAAACAACTGCTCTTACTCTTGGATGGGCGTTGTATTTGATTGCCGCTCATCCTCCGACACAAGAACGGTTGGCCGAGGAGGCCCGCTCCGTCCTGAATGGTCGGGCAGCAACCGGAGACGATTACGACAAGCTGCCGTTCACCCGCCAGGTAATCGAGGAAACTTTGAGATTGTATCCTCCGGCAGCATTTCTTAGTCGGAATGCAAGGGAAGCGGATACGCTCGTTGATCGGAAAATAGAACCCGGCGACACCGTGATGCTTCCGATTTATACGCTGCATCGCAACGAACTGCTCTGGGAAAAACCGAATGTTTTCGACCCCGAAAATTTCGCGCCAGACAAAGTCCAAGCCCGAGACCGTTTTGCCTATCTGCCATTCGGCCAAGGTCCGCGCATATGTATTGGGATGAATTTTGCGATGAACGAAGCCGCAATCATTCTCGCAACCGTTGCAAGCCGTTTTCGCTTTGGCGTGGCGGAGGGGTTTGTTCCGGTACCGGAGTTGACGTTAACTTTAAGGTCGAGCAACGGATTGCGTTTGTCCGTTGAGCGCAGGTAGTCAGAACATCTTCAGATGTTCGGCTTTCAAGCCTTCGTCAATGCCGGTGCGTGGGCAGCACATAATTGTCCAGTGTACTTAAACTGTTCCAATGATGCGCCACCGACGGAGCGATCAAAAAGGAATTTCTCATCTCCGAGATTCTGAGAGCCATGGGAACTGCGCTGGTCAGCAATTCGGGGATATGGCGCGTCCGGCTTTGTGCCGCACTGTCCACCTTTCTCCCGCAATATTGCGGACCCATTAGGCCATTGTTTTAATTGAAAGTTAGGGTTGAGAAATTCGATTGCGGACCATTATTGCGGACCCTCTTGGCGCTTAGAGAGCGCGACTCTCGCCACGTCGCGTCGGTCCTGAATTTCATCAATCAACTCAACAGCACTACGAATTGAATCTGAAACTACTAATCGATCTACTTCATCCAAAGCGGAAAATGCTATGGATTCCTCTATCAATTTCAGCAATTCGAACTTTTCATCTATCGACATCAAGTTTAGCATTAGTACGAAAGCATCATCAACTTGTGTTATTCGAAACCTAGGATGCGCCTCGATAATTTTTGCGACATCCGACTCTGAATATCCACGTTGGAGGTCTTCCATCGTGAACGGGGCGACGGCGGCAATCTTGGCAAGGGTGTAGTCTTCCGCTCGCCTTGTGCCGTTCTCATAAGCTGAAAGCGCCGAGCGAGAAATCCCCACGCGTGATGCGAACTCTGCTTGAGACTGATCTCCGCGCGCACGTCGAATAATTTCGCCAATTCGCTTCAGCCGCACATCGTCAGATTTTTCAGTTGACACAAATTCTACTTTCGACACAATTGCTACAGAATTTATACAATAGTAGCAGGGCGACGTATGGCGGTCGCTGGCAAATCTCGGGCGAAGGTTAAGGCAGGGTTCGAGGCGCGGGGCGAGACCCTGCGAGGTTGGGCCGAGTGACGAGGTTACAAACCAGCGCTAGTTTACGCGGTTATGTCCGGCCGCATTAAAGGGAACAGGGGCAAGGCGCATCACATAGCCGTCGAATTGGGATTGAAACCAGCGCCTAAGTCGCCGGATTTACTCTAATGTCTCGTGCATATATTGCGACACTTGAATTCGCTGATGTCGCGGGAATCTCAATACGAAAAGCGCGTTCGGCGCTAGCCGATTGCCTTTGCGGAGGGACTTGTGTAAATCCCGGAGTAAAATAGGTCAGCAGAAACGGTGGGAATGTTTGCCGGCCGT
>CALGNW010000179.1 GCA_937958345.1 uncultured Neomegalonema sp.
GCGCGATCTGTCTGAAGCTGTAATTTTCGTCCCCGAGACTGTCGCACTTGATGATCTGGACGATGCTGTCGCCACTAACTTCGAAGCGAGCCTGAGGCGGTTGGAGGCGGCTGGTGCAAAGATCGAACGTGGTCCAATGCCTCCGTTCGCGGGCGTTCAGCAACTGACCGCAGACCATGGCACGCTTTCTACCGTCGAGGCCTATGCCCTGCATAAGGATCTTGTAGACGGACCTGAGGCGGAAAAGCTGGACCCGCGCGTTCTGACGCGCATTCTCGGCGGCAAAAACATGTCCGCCTATGCTTATCATTCCATTCTCACAACGCGTGAAAGACTAATCGGTGAATGCTGGGAGATTACAGGCGACCGGCTGTTGGCGATGCCGACTGTAGCGATAACCGCGCCCGAGACCGGACCGCTGGAAAAGGATGTCGAATTGTTCGGAAAAACAAACTTGAAGGCACTGCGAAACACGAACCTCGGCAATATGCTGGATCTTTGCGGCCTCGCCCTCCCGAACGGCGTCGATTGCGACGGAATGCCGACAAGCTTTCTGCTGTCGGCACCGGGTGGAGATGACGAGCGGTTGCTCGGCTTTGGTTTATCAGCCGAAAGTCCTGTCCGTGGCTGGTAAAGCACCGACGCGCGGTTTCGCCGCCGCGGAATTCGAAGCGAGAACCGCGAAAGCTCAGCGGTTGATGCACGATGCGGGACTTGATGCCCTGCTCTTTTGCACCGAGCCTGAGGTCAGATATTTCAGCGGTTTTCTGACTCCCTTCTGGCAAAGCCCGACACGTCCCTGGTTTTTAGTCGTGCCGCGCGAGGGTAAGCCCATAGCGGTTATTCCCGGTATCGGTACGGAGACAATGGCTGCGACCTGGATCGAGGACATTCGCACATGGGAGTCGCCCAATCCGTCGGATGAGGGGGTGACATTGCTGTGCGATACACTTCGCGGACTCAACGCCTCGGTGGTTGGCCTGCCGATGGGCGAGGAAAGCATGCTGAGAATGTCGCTCCGCGATTTGGACAGAATTCGGGAAAAGGCAAACATCACCTTCAGCGATTCCGGGTCACTTGTTCGCGCCTGCCGCTTTATCAAGTCTGCGGCGGAGATAGAGAAAATCTCACATATTTGCGCTCTAGCATCTGACGCGTTTGATCGGGTTCCGGCACTTATTTCAGCAGGAATGCCCTTATCCGAAGCCTTTCGCGCGATGCGGATTGAACTGCTTCTGCAAGGGGCGGATGAAGTGCCCTATCTGGTTGGCGGCGCGGGGCAAGGCGGTTATGCCGATGTCATTTCACCGCCCAGCGAACGAAAGTTAGAGGGCGGTGACATCTTGATGTTCGACACCGGATCGACATTTGACGGCTACTTTTGCGATTTCGACCGCAACTATGCCATCGGCGAATCAGACGACGCCTCGAAGCGGGCCTATCGAACGCTCTATGCCGCCACGGATGCGGCACTGGCGATTGCGAAGCCGGGCGCGACCTGCGCGGATCTTTACGCCGCGATGGTCACCGAAATCGGCAGCGATGGCGGTGGCATCGGACGCATGGGGCACGGGCTTGGAATGCAATTGACCGAGTTGCCCTCGCACATGCCAACCGACACGACAATTCTGCAACCCGGTATGGTTCTGACGCTGGAACCCAGCATGACGGTCGGACCGGACCGCATGATGGTGCATGAAGAAAACATCGCGATACATGAGGATGGCGCAGCTTTACTGAGCCGTCGCGCCCCCCCCGAATTGCCGGTAATTTAGTTAACTGTGTAAACTTTTTCAGCCGGCGCATGCAATCAGAGCGTGCGAGCATCGCATCGCAATCTGTTTTACAGCAATCAAGGTCTGTGATTTGATGCCGTTACTTTTGAGTGGTGAATTGCAATTTTTCCGCTTTCTTTACAGTGGATAGAAATAAATCCGTTCCCGAGAATATTTCTACCTTGGACACAAGCTTTATTTCCGATTGACTTATGGATGGGAGCGTTAACACTCTTAGTCCTGTGTGGCGCTTGCTGGGGGGTCGATGTCGCGCAGTCGGTTTTGATATGGAGCATCGAGTGGCAAGCGAGATACTGAGTTACGAGGACCTGCGCGGTTCCACCGGCAGGCGTGCGTTCTTTCGGCCCCAGCGATATGACGCCGCAGAAATCTTTCCCACCCCGCCGCCGCGCGTCACGTTGGGGGAAGTCGTCTGGCGTATAAATGACATCAGCCTGAGCGGGATCGCGATTACATCGAAAGACACTCAAGATAACGACATTTCCGTGGGGGAAAGCGTCCCTATCACGATTAACCAGTCGGGCATTTCGTTGTTTGATGGCAGGGCAACGGTCATGCGGATCGAGCCGTCAGGCTTTGGGTCAAAACTCGCATTGCGTTTCGACGATAGCTTTATCGACGTGCCGAGCCTGCGCAAAAAGGACGCACAGGCGCGTTTGCGAGGACAGTTCGCAACGCTGCAACCCACAAGAAATGACGCCGTTTCAAAAGAGTACCGCGTGCTTTGCTCGGACATTCTTTCGACTTTCCGCAGCTACAGAAACTTCCTTGAGCAGCGCAGCGACGAGTTCAATGCGGCTAAGGCGGATAACAGCGGCGCGTTCGAATTGTGCCTTGAACAGATGATGCCTCAGTGGCGCGAACTTTGGTTGCGGGGCAACGAGGCAACAGAGGCGGTCATGGATGACAAGGTGCGTTTGGATGCACTGAAAAATCTGACCGAACTTGTCCTGACGCCCGAGTTCAATCACGGGCCGATATGGGAGCGCAGCTATTCCAAGCCGCTGGGCTATCCCGGTGATTTTCAGGTTATGAACTACGTCTACGACTGGAAACGCGAGGGCCGTGACACGTACGGCCAGATCATCCACCGGTTGGGCCTTGATGTTGCGGAATGCATCGGCACGCGCATGGATGTTGTCATCGAGACAGTTTTGCGCATTGCGAGAATGAAACCTGCCGGAGAGACCGCGCGAATTCTCAGCCTCGGCAGCGGGCCTGCGCGTGAAGTCAAGCAGATCTACGAGCAGACTGCGCGCGGCACGACTAAGTTCGAATACACACTGGTCGATCAGGAAGAGCAGGCACTGCAATACGCTTATGAAGGCAACTACCCGTCCGCGATGGCCCATGGTGCGGGCGCGTCGGTGAACTGCCTGAATCTGTCTTTTACCGACATCCTGCGCGGCAACCTCGACGATAAGAATGCCTACAATCAGGATATGGTCTATTCTGTCGGACTGTTCGATTACCTGAAGGACCGCCGCGCGCGGGCGTTGGCAAAGTCATTGTTCGAGCTGGTAAAACCCGGCGGTTTGCTGGTGTTGGGGAACATGAACAAGTGCGCCCTGAGCAATTTGTGGCCGATGGAATGCCTGACGGACTGGCGGCTCTATTATCGCGATGACACCGATATGCTGGGTTGGGCTGAAGGTTTGGATAAAGAATCCGCCTGGACTGAGATCGAACCCACGGGTCGCGTGAGATTGCTGTTTGTGAGGAAACCCGGCGGTGACGGGTCGAGCGTTCCCAAAAGTTAATACAGCGCCCCCTGTAGCCGGTGATTTGATCGGCTACAGAGACGGTCTTTACGGGAAAAACTAGAAAATCCTTGAATCTTGCGGCCAGAGCCCCTCTATCACTCCGATTGCACAATCTGGAGAATGAAATGGCCGACGGTTTCTTCCACGGATCGCTCGAATCCCGAGATCCTGCCCTGTTTAAGTCTATCGCCGACGAAATGATCCGCCAGCGCGATGAAATCGAACTGATCGCCTCTGAGAACATCGTTTCGCGCGCGGTCATGGAAGCTCAGGGTTCTGTGATGACGAACAAGTACGCCGAGGGATATCCCGGGCGGCGTTACTATGGTGGTTGTCAGCATGTGGACGTTGCCGAAACACTGGCTATCGAACGTATTTGCGAGCTTTTCAACTGCAAGTACGCAAACGTGCAGCCGCATTCGGGCGCGCAGGCCAATCAGGCGGTAATGCTGGCCACAATCAAACCCGGCGATACTGTATTGGGGATGGACCTTGCGTCCGGCGGACACCTGACCCACGGCGCGCGGCCAAACCTTTCGGGTAAATGGTTCAACGCAATCCAATACGGCGTGACCGAGGCGACCAATATGATCGACTACGATCAGGTCGAGGCGCTGGCGATCGAGCACAAGCCAGCCATGATCATCGCGGGCGGTTCTGCCGTTCCCCGTCAAATCGACTTTAAGCGTTTCCGCGAGATTGCCGATAAAGTCGGTGCGATCTTGCACGTTGATATGGCGCACTTTGCCGGATTGGTCGCCGGTGGCCATCACCCCAATCCGCTGGACTATTGTGATGTTGCCACGTCCACAACCCACAAGACGCTGCGCGGACCGCGCGGCGGAATTATTCTGACCAACGACGAAGCACTGGCCAAAAAATTCAACTCGGCGGTCTTTCCCGGTTTGCAGGGCGGACCGCTGATGCACGTGATTGCGGGCAAGGCTGTTGCGTTTGGCGAGGCTCTGACGCCCGAATTCAAAGAGTACACCGGCCAGGTTATCCGCAATGCGCAGGCGCTGGCAGACGAGCTTATCAAGGGCGGCCTTGACATCGTCACCGGAGGGACGGACACACATTTGATGCTGGTCGATCTGCGTCCGAAGGGGGTCAAAGGCAATGACACCGAGGCCGCACTAGGCCGCGCGCACATCACCTGCAACAAAAACGGCATCCCCTTCGATCCCGAGAAACCAATGGTCACTTCCGGTATTCGTTTGGGAACGCCCGCCGGAACGACCCGCGGGTTTGGTGAGGATGATTTCCGTGCCGTTGGCCGCATGATTGTCGAAATCGTCGATGGCTTGTCCGCAAACGGTGCGGACGGTAACGGCGCGGTGGAAGTTGCGGTAAAAGAAAAAGCGACAGCACTTTGCCGTCGCTTCCCGATTTACGAAACAATGCTTGCGTAAGTAAGCCGCGGGGAACTGCCTCGCCCATGATAGCGGGCGAGGCGGTCTTACTTGAGTTCAGCCCTGAACTTTGTCTTGTGTCTTGGTGTCGAAGTCGGCGGCGTCGTGGCGTTCGTGCAGTTGCTCGGACGGCTCGCCGTGAATACGGTTGACCATGCGTCCGCGCTTTACCGCCTCGCGCCCCGCAATTTCTTCGGTCCATCGCCGGACGTTTTTGTACGATTCCACATCCAGAAACTCACCGGCATTGTAGAGCTTTCCTTGAGTGAGGACCCCGTACCACGGCCAGACAGCGATATCGGCAATTGTGTAATCGTCGCCCGCCAGATACGCGCTTTCTGCCAAACGGCGATCAAGAACATCAAGCTGACGCTTTGTTTCCATCGCAAAGCGGTCGATGCAATACTCGATCTTCATTGGCGCATATGCGTAGAAGTGGCCAAACCCGCCGCCGAGATACGGCGCGCTGCCCATTTGCCAGAAAAGCCAGGACAATGTCTCTGCGCGTGCCGCACCATCACTTGGCAGAAATTCGCCGAACTTTTCGGCAAGGTACATCAAAATTGCGCCGGATTCGAAAATGCGCGTCGGCGTTGGTGAACTGTAATCCATCAGCGCGGGAATTTTCGAGTTCGGGTTTATGTCGACGAAATCACTTCCGAACTGGGCTCCGGTGCGGATGTCGATGACATAGGCATCATATTCCGCGCCCGAATGGCCCCGTGCCAGCAACTCCTCGAGCATGACCGTGACCTTCACACCGTTTGGCGTCGCGAGGGAATAGAGTTGGAGCGGGTGTTCTCCGCGCGGCAGCTTGGCATCGTGCGTCGGCCCGGCGACCGGGCGGTTTGTGCTTGCAAACTCGCCCCCGTTTTCGGATTCCCATTTCCACACTTTTGGAGGTGTATATTCACTCATATCGACGCCTTGCTATGGAATTAAATTACCGCCGTTAAACTGGAGCGATACACGACAGCGTCAATCCTGAGTGAAAACCAGTATATTCGACAATTTCGCCGTCCGGCTGCGGTC
>CALGNW010000180.1 GCA_937958345.1 uncultured Neomegalonema sp.
CGATGCAGGGGCGGCGGGTCCATCCCGTGCAGCGATTCCTCAAGCACCTTCCACGTCGCGCCTGACAATTCAGTGCTTTCCGCTCCGATCCACAGAATCAGCGTTTTTTCATCACGCCGGACACCGATCTCAATGACCTGATCAATCCCTGTCTCGTTCCGCACAGCATTAATCAGATTATGCATGATCTCGCGGAAACGGGGAGCATCGCCCGGGACTTCACCGATGCTGTCGGGACAATCGACACGCAGGGTTATCGGTTCGGGCACACTGCGTTCGATAAACCGCACGGTCGCATCGATCACAGACTTCAGGTGAATCGGTTCGACTTTGAACGGAAAATCATCCGCCTGAATCATCGCCAGATCAGTAATACCTGTAACCAAAAGGCGCAGATCATTCGCGGCAGTCGAAACGCCCTTGATGTATTCGCTCTGCTTTTCGTTCAGGTCGCCGAAGATCTGCTGGGAAAGAATTTCCGAGAACCCGATAATCGTGTTGAGCGGTATCTTCAGCTCTTGCGACGCGCCGTGAATTCCCTCAAGAAACGCACTCTTGAGGCCGGATAATTCCTCGAGCTTCTCGTTCTGCTCGACCAGCGACCGCTCTTTATTCTCTGAATCCGTCACATCGGTAAATGCGAACATTGTTGCACCGTCCGGCAGCACCGTTCCGGCCATGGCCAGCACCGTACCATCCGTGCGGTCCATCCGTTCATGCCACGTCCCGCGCGCCTCCGTTGCGCCCGAAACAAACTCGGTCATCCGCGACCAGACACCATCATCGGCAAAAAGCGGTTCGCACAGCGTCGAGATTTCGCGGATATGCGCATCCTCCAGCATTGACAGTTCCAGGTTCCAAAGACGACCGAAGGCCTCGTTCGACAGCCGCCGCCGCCCGTCGAGACCCAGCACAAGAACGCCCTCGCTCAACCGCGCGAACGCAGCCTCCTGCACAGCGGAAACCGTGACCATCTCACGCTTCATCTCGAACAGATCGGTGACATCCTCGACCATGAGCAAAATACCGCCAAGCGGGTGCGGCTGGGCCAGCAGATGCAGCACGATCCCGTTAGGCAGATGCCAATGGGTTTCATGTGCCTCGTTCAATTTCGAATATCGGTCGAGCATTTCAGCGCGCCATGTCGAGAAATTGCGCGCCTGCGGAACCTTCGAGCGTTCCCGCAGAGCATTCAACACATCGCGCAGGCTGGGGCGCGATTGAAGGAAGGCAGGTTCGACACCCCACAGCGACGCAACCGCATCGTTCGAATAGGAAAGCGTCAGATCCTTGCTGAATACCGCGACACCACGATGCAAGCGGTCAAGCGTCAGCTCATTCGCCTCGATCTGACGACGCAGCGCATCTGCAGCGATAACCTGTGCCGTGATATCAGTCGCAAAACCGAGCGTTCCGTGGGTGACAGGCACTTCTCTGAATTCAAGCGTTCGCTTCGAACCGCCGATAACCGTCGCCGCGCGAATGGTCTGCGGGCGCCCTACAGTCCGCGCTCTTTCAGCCAGATCGGTAATCAGCGTCGCCTCGTCTCCGAATACCAACTCGGTCCGGTTGTCGATCACGTCTTCCATGCTCGCGGCCTCGACCGCTTCGACATAGGCAGTGTTGACCCAAACCGGTGCTCCGTCAGCGTCCCGGCGCCATGCAATCATGGGTGCGTGGTCAAAACTTTCCGACAGTTCGCCCTGCAACATATCAGCGCGGCGCAGACGGGCCTCGTCCGCCGTTAAAGCGCGCCCGTCACCGATGCCTTCGACAATACTCACCAGCGCACGGCCGCCAAGGGTGCGTCCAACGACGCGGCGCGACCCGCCCTGCGGTGCATTCACGGTCGATTCGAATGGCAAACCTGAATCGAACAACGCGCCCAGCGACTCGGCCAGTGCGGAATTGAAGGCGGGCGCAGACAGCAGTTCGGCGATCTCAGCGGTTGTCGCCTCGACATTCAGTTCTTTCAGCGGTTCCGCAGCGCCAATGGCCATATGCAAGCGTCTGCCGGACCAAATCGCAGCGCCATCCGAGCGATCCAACAACAAGGCATCCAATGCCTGCGACATGGCATGGGTTTGTTCCTGAGCAGCGGAAATCTGCGATTTGGCCCGGCTTTCGGAATGCGCTTTCTTGCGCGCAAACATTACCGATGCACCAATACCGCCCACCGCAAAAAGTCCCAACGCGACCATGGGAAGCGAACTTGTTTCAGTCGCCACAACGGCACTGTTTGCCCAAACCGGCGTCACATGCGCCAGTAACGGGACAGCCGTTATTAACCTTTTCCCGGTGAGTACAGGCATTCTGCTCGTCTTTATTATCTACCGCGCACCGATAACTTCATACGGCTTACCGGTCGAATTGGCCAGTGCAAAGTACAGTTTTACTTCCGAAGGCAAGTGGTTCGAACCGCGCGAACCAAGGCTCAGGCAGGCTTTTTGCGCGACCAGATTAGTTGAACCGTTGCACCGCCGCTTTTCGTTCCACGGGCGCGGCGGTTGAAAAACGAGATATTCACGCCCCGACGCTCCAGCAATGTTTTTGAGATAAAGATCCCGAGGCCCATTCCCTCGTATCCGGTCTCGTCAGAATTTCTCTTGGACCGGCTTGTCACAAAAGGCTCACCCAGCCGCCCCAGCAGCTCGGATGGAAACCCCGCCCCGTCATCTTCGATCCGAACCTCTATCCGTTCATCGGAAATATGACTGTGAATCGTCACCTGAGAATACGCAAAATCGACGGCATTCTGGATGAGGTTCCTCAATCCCTGAATGACTTCGGGGCGACGGTCTATCTCGGGTGTAGCGGGCGCGACGTCGTGGACCACTTCGCCATTTACCATGAAAATAACCGACTTCGGCGTGTTGATATGAGGCGCGGCGGCTTCTTCCAGCACCGACAAAAGCGGCGCTTCGTGGAATCGTTCGATATCCCGCCGCTGAATCCCCGCCAGTTCAGCCAGAATATCTCTGCAACGGGCCGTCTGCTCGCGGATAAGCGCCAGATCGCCCTCTTTGTCCGCGTCCTCGGGCAAATCACGCTCCATCTCGCGTGCTGTCACCGCAATCGTTGCGAGAGGAGTCCCCAGTTCATGCGCGGCGGCGGCAGCCATTGCTCCCAACGAAGACAGCTGATGCTCGCGCGACAAGGCCAGCTGAGTCGCCGCCAGCGCCTGAGACATCCGGAACGCCTCCTCGGCAATTCTGCCAATGTATCCCGCGATAAAAACAATGCCGATCAACAGCGCCAATCCAAACCCGATCCGATAAATCACGGGCAGAGCAAGAACTTCGCCGCTTTCCCTAACCAGCGGAAAGTGGATCAGCTCGACCAAGACAATGAGCAACAGGCATACAGCGACTGAAATGCGCGCACTGGACGCCGTCAGAGCGGCCGCACTAATCGTAGTTGTTGCAAGAAACAGAATACAAAAGGGATTGGACAGCCCGCCGGACAACCCCAACAACAAGGCCAGCTGCACCGCGTCGAAAATCAGCCAAGCCAACGCAACCCGTTCGGAAAGACGCGCATTAGAAGGCAAAAACGTCGCGGCAATGATGTTGAACCAGACAGAGATCAGCACGATCGCAAGGCTCGGAATCAGCGCCAGCTGGAAATCCAGCAGAAAATGCACAATCAGAATCGTCGTCAACTGACCGGCAGCCGCCACCCAGCGGATGTTTGATAAAGTCGCCGCACGGACGCCATAGCGGCGTTCATGCGCGAGCGACAGCTCAGCAACATCGGCAGGACGATTCTTGAATTCGACAGTATCGGCTTTGGCAGCCATTTCCGCGCCTTTCGGTGTCACCGGCATTCTCTCGGCAACGTGAATTCCACCGTACCACTCTCGCAGGGCAAGTTCATGCGCGGGCTTGCAGCAGGTCCCGTGAGTGATGATATGGCATGAAAGACACGGGGGACCATAACGATGAGTTCATTTCGCACAGCTTCGCTTACGCTTGGAGCCGTGATTGTCGCCGGTGTGGCCGCTGTTGGCGGGTACGCCGCACTGGGCGGCAAGATGCCGGGCGCGCGTGACTGCCCCGGCGGTTTAGCAGGTGCAAGCATCGGCGGCCCCTTCGAACTAACCGGAAAATCCGGCGAGGTCATCGGCTCGGAAACGCTTAAAGGCGGGCCCTCGCTGGTTTATTTCGGCTTCGCCACATGCCCGGACGTCTGCCCGATGGAACTGGCGGAGATCGCGTCGGCAGTGGACATCCTGTCGGACGAACACGATCTTTCAGTTCGCTCGGTCTTTATAACTGTCGATCCCGAGCGCGATACCGTCGAGAAAGTCGGCGAATACGCCTCGTTCTTCCACGACGACATGATCGGCCTGACCGGAACGCCGCAGGAAATTTCGAAAACCGCCAAGGCATTCCGCGTCTACTACAACCGCGTTGCCGACCCCGATTTTGCAGACGGCTATACGATGGATCACTCCAACATCATTTACCTGCTGGACGAAAAGGCAAACTACCGGACCTACTACAAGGGCAGCGAAGCCACCGCCGAGTCAATTGCGTCGGGCGTCGCCTGTCACTTCGGCTGATTGCCGCGCATCACCATCGCAACTCCCGCCGCCGTCAGCACGACACCGACCGCTGCCTGCATACCCAGCGTCTCGCCGAACAACGCCCAGGCCATCAGCGCGGTGCAGGGCGGCACGAGGAAGAACAGGCTGGCGACCTTCGATGCCTCGCCCCGGCGTATCAGGCTCATCAACAGCCCGACTGCGCCCAGCGACAGGACAATGACCAGCCAAGCCAAGGCGAAGACAAACTCGCCGGTCCACGAAACCGTGCGGGTTTCAAACATAAAGGCCAGCGGAACAACGATCCCCAGCGCCCCCAGATACTGAAGCACTGCGCCGGACCTCATCGGCGCATCGGCACAGTATTTCTTCTGATAGATTGTCGCGACGGAAATCCCGAACAGCCCGGCAATGCAAAGCACCAGCCCGCCCCAGTCGCCAATGCCCCCGCCCAGCTTACGCGAGACCACCAGCATCGCTCCGGCCAGACCCAAAAGCAGACCGAACCACTGCAGGCGGTTCATCCGCTCGCCCAGCATGACGCGCGCCAGCACTGCCGACAGGATCGGCTGCATACAGACGATCAGCGCGGCAACCCCCGCCTCCACGCCCAGCCATATCGCCGTAAACACACCGCCGAGATAGACTCCGTGCAACAGCGCCCCGACGATCAGCAAAGCCCGCATTTCTGCGGGGTCGGGCCACACGGCACGGGTCACCAGCACCCAGCCGGACATCAGCGCGACAACAGCGGCGAATCGGATCGACAGAAAGGTCAGCGGCTCGGCATAGGGCAGTCCGTATTTCGCGCCGATAAACCCCGTACTCCACAGCACGACGAAAACCGGAGCCACCAGTGTTGAAATGACGCTTGAAGACGCCTCGGCACGACGCATATTCACCTGAGAAGTTTATACTTATGGAGAGTTGAACGGGATGGATTCGCCTGACCTTGTCCCCATCGGAGAGGACCCCAGCCTTCTTATCGTGGATGACGATGCGGCATTCCGCAACCGTCTGGCCCGCGCGATGGAGGGGCGGGGCTTTAGCGTCACACTCGCAGAAAGTGTATCCGAGGGGATCGCTGCGGCCACGCGCGCGGCGCCTCCGGCCTATGCGGTGGTTGATTTACGGCTTGAGGACGGCAACGGTCTGGATGTGGTAGAGGCGCTGCGGTCCAAACGCGAGGACGCTAAAATCGTGATTTTGACCGGTTACGGCGCGATTGCGACGGCTGTTGCGGCGGTCAAGGCGGGGGCTGTCGACTATCTGTCCAAGCCTGCGGATGCCGATGATATCGAGCACGCCCTTCGCGCTCCGGTTGAGGCCAAACCGCCTCCGCCCGAAAACCCGATGTCGGCGGACCGTGTGCGCTGGGAGCACATTCAGAGGGTGTTTGAACTTTGCGACCGCAACGTCAGCGAGACTGCGCGCCGCCTCAACATGCACCGCCGCACGTTGCAGCGCATCTTGGCAAAACGCTCACCGCGATAGTGCGCGTTGCGTCCGAAGGCGTTTCCCGGAATCCGGACCGGAGCAACCGCCTTCAGGTAAAACCCGCGCCGAACCCTTGCAAAACTCTGGAACGCCTTTCACGATCGTTGCAAAACCCGTGAAAGGCACCCGCCATGGATCTCAATCTCGACGGAACCCGTGTTCTGATCACCGCCGGTGCATCGGGCATCGGGTTGGAGACAGCGCGCGCTTTCCTTGAAGAGGGCGCGCAGGTCGCTATATGCGACGTAGATCCCACCGCTGTCAGTGCGCTGGCCGAGACGGACCCCGCCCTGATCGCGGCGCTGGCCGATGTCACCGACCGTCCGGTGATTGCGGGTTTCATCGCCGAGGCTGCCGACCGGATGGGCGGGCTGGATGTCCTCATCAACAACGCGGGCATCGCGGGGCCGACGGCGGCTGTCGAAGACGTCGATCCCGGCGACTGGGACCGCTGTATCGAAGTTTGCCTGACGGGCCAGTTCAACTGCGTTCAGGTCGCGCTGCCGTATCTGCGCCGGTCGGATAACCCGAGCATCATCAATCTCAGTTCTGCCGCCGGTCGTCTCGGCTTCGGCATGCGAACGCCCTATGCGGCGGCAAAATGGGGCGTCATCGGCCTGACAAAATC